>CALRPK020000036.1:0-8769 GCA_943370015.1 Paracoccus haematequi | reverse complement strand
CAATCTGGAAGGGGGGGCATGGAAGCGTCTATGTAAGGCGTCACAACACCCTTGACAAGCGCTGAATCAGACAGATAGCGCCACCACCTCGTCCCGGTCGGTTGCAGGCAACGCGGCCAGCATCTGCGAAACGGTCAGCTTCAGCCGCGGGTGCAGCCAATCGGGGGCGACATCGGCCAAAGGCACCAGAACGAAGGCGCGGTCTTGCAGACGCGGATGCGGCAAGATCAACCGGTCTGGCGCCGCAATCTTTTGCGTGTCCAGGGCCAACGCGCGCCAGTGATCCTGTGTTGCAGTATCCGGCAAGACAGCATCACCCAAGGCGATCAGATCAAGGTCAAGCGTTCGCATCCCCCAGCGCGTGTCACGGGTGCGGCCCATCTCTGCCTCGACCTCATGCAGCAGGGCCAAAACGGCCTCGGCTGACAGGCTGGCGGGAACATCCGCGGCAAAAGCAGCGTTCACGTAGTCAGGACCGGCCCCCGGCGGAAAGCACGGCGTGCGATACAGGCGACTGGCGACAAGCCCGGTGATTCCCTTGGCTTCCAGACGCCGAAAGGCCTGCAAAACCGTCATTTCCGGGGGATCGCCCAAAAGAGGAAGATTTCCACCAGCGGCAACCAGAAGTCGTGGCAGTTCTTGCGTCAAATGTCGTATCCATTGGTATAGGGACGCTTGCTGTCCATGGTCCGGGTGATAGCTATTAGTTGTTGGTCAATCGTTTTTTCACATGATCCACGTGTTATCTGCAACCACCACCGATTGGCAGCATCGTATTCAAAGGAACGCCCTTCATGTTCTACAAGGACGAACGGCTTGCGCTGTTCATAGACGGCTCCAACCTTTACGCAGCGGCAAAGGCTTTGGGCTTTGATATCGACTACAAGCTTCTGCGTCAGGAATTCATGCGGCGCGGCAAGCTGCTGCGGGCCTTCTACTATACCGCCCTGTTGGAAAACGATGAATATTCGCCGATCCGCCCGCTGGTGGATTGGCTGAATTACAACGGCTTCACCATGGTGACGAAACCGGCGAAGGAATACACCGACAGCCAAGGTCGGCGTAAGGTCAAAGGCAACATGGACATCGAACTGACCGTCGATGCCATGGAGCTGGCCCCGCGTGTGGATCATATCGTGCTGTTCTCGGGCGATGGCGATTTCCGGCCCTTGGTCGAAAGCTTGCAGCGTCAGGGTGTGCGCGTGTCGGTCGTGTCTACCATCCGCAGCCAGCCGCCGATGATCGCCGATGAACTGCGCCGTCAGGCCGACAACTTCATCGAACTGGATGAATTGCGCGATGTGATCGGTCGTCCGCCGCGCGAACCACGCCCGATGGATGCCCGCAGCGAAGAGGTCACGGTCGACGCCAAGTGACCGCGCAGAACACTTCGGTCGTGCCATCACCACTCACGACACGGGACGGGTCGACGCTTGGGGAAGCGTCGGCCCGTTCGCATAGGGGCGTGGCAGAGCCTTTGCAGGTGCTGACCTACGATCTGACGCCGCAGGACGTGGCAGCATGGATCGGAACGCGCCAGGCAGAACGCCGCGCGGGACGGGCGTTGGTCGCCTCGGCATTGCTGGCGGGGGCGATGGGGTTGCAGGTTCTGTCTGGTCGCTTGCCCGTGCCCCCCGGTCGCGGCTTCGCATGGGCCGAGGCGGCTGTGATCCTGATCCTGCCGGTCATGTTGGCGCTTTGGACACGGCGGCGTGGTCATCTGGCAGAGGCGGCGCGCAGCCTGCCCCACCCGGTTACCACGCGGGTTGAGGTGTGGTCGGATCGCATGGTCGTGATCGAAGGCCCCGAATCCAAGCCACAGGTGGTCAAGCCGCGCCAATTGCACCGCCTGACAGTGACACGGCACCACATCCTTGGCGAAACCGATGCAGCCCGCCTGATCCTGCCCGTTTCGGCCTTTGCCGATGCGCCTGCGATGCGGGCCTTTGCCGACCGGTTGCGGATGCAGCGCGGATGACGGGTGCCCTGCTGTGCTGACACTGTCCATCCTGTCCGGTCTTGCCCTTGCCGCATTTCTGGCGGCAACGCCGATCCCATTCCAGTCCGAGATCGCCTTTGTTGCCGCGATTGCAGCCCTGCCGGATCATGTTTGGCTTTTGGTGATCGTCGCATCAGTCGCCAATACGGCGGGATCGGGCGTCACCTATGCCATGGGGCGCGGCGCGCGCTGGTTTGAACCGCTGCTGGCCCGTTGGCCGCGCCTGCGCCCTGACCCCACCGCCTTGGCCAAGGCTGATCGGTGGTTCGCCCGCTGGGGGCGTTGGGTACTGCTTGTGTCTTGGCTGCCGGGAGGGGATCTGGCCTGCGCCCTTGCAGGGGCGTTGCGGCTGCGGCTGGACTTGTTCTTCTTGCTCGTCGGCATCGCCAAAACCAGCCGCTACGTGGTGCTGGCCTTGGTGACCACCGGCCTGATCGGTTAACCCAAGCCCGCTGCGGGTTGCAGCGCCGGATAGGCCCCGTCAATCGCGCGGCGCAAATCGGCCATCCGCACCGGTTTGGACAGATAGGCCGTCATCCCGCGCGCCAGACAGCGATCCCCTTCACCCGCCTGCGCATTGGCCGTCACCGCGATGATCGGCACATGCGGCAAGGCGCGTTCGCGTTCTTCGCGGCGAATGGCGTCGGTCAGGCCAAAGCCATCCATATTCGGCATGTGGCAATCGGTCAGGACAAGGTCAAAGCTCTGGCTTTGCCACGCGGCCAAAGCCTCAAGCCCGTCGCCGGTGATGACGGCATCATGGCCCATCTTTTCCAACTGGGTGGCCAGAACGACCTGATTGATCTCGTTATCCTCAGCCACAAGGATGCGCATCCGTTCATGACGCACACCGTCATTCGGCGCGGCCAGCACAGAAAGCCGCTGATCGGCCGAGGGTGACAATGCAGCCGTGGACAGCACTGCCGCCAGCGCCTCGGACGGCAGCATCGGCAGGGCTTGCACCTGATGGATTTGCCGGTCGATCAGGCCAGACGGGCGGCTGCGCATCCGGGTCATCACCACCACGCGCTGGTCAGGGGCCGCCACGGCAAGGCTGGCATTCCGCGCAGCATCTTCGCGCCCAAGCCCGTCAAAATCGGACAGAACGAGGATCGGCAACCGCTGCGAGGTTTGGTTCGGATCAGCCAGCATAGCCTGTGCATCAACCAGAGATGCGGTGTCCACCTGCGCGCCAGTGGGTGCCAGCAGCGCGCGCCAATCTTCGACCTGCCAATCGGCAAGGCCCGCCAGCAAAACCCGCACGCCCGCCAGTTTGGTTGTCGGGGCGGCGGGGGTCAGAACTGGCAGCGGCAAGGTCACGGTAAAGGTCGCGCCGTGGCCGGGTTGGCTTTCCACCGTGATATCGCCCGCCATTTTGGTGACCAATTGGCGCACGATGGCCAGACCCAGCCCGGTCCCGCCAAAGCGACGCGTCGTGACCATTTCGGACCGGCCAAAGGGTTCAAACATTTGCGGCATGAATTCCGGCGCGATGCCGATCCCATCGTCGCGGAATTGCAGGTTGATGCGCCCATCGGCATCCGGGGCGACTACCAATGACGCCTGCCCCGGCGGTTCGTCTTTTGGGCGGCGCGAGAATTTGATGCCGTTGCCCAAGAGGTTCATCACAATCTGCCGGATTCGTCCTGGATCGCCCCGCACCATGGTGGGCAAAGCAGGATGCAGGCGCAGATGCACCATCACATTGTGCTGATCCCCATAGGGGCGCAGCGTGTCCAGCGTGCTTTCGATCACCTCTGCCAAGGGCATGGGTTCTTCGACAAGTTGCAGCTTTCCTGCCTCGATCGACGACATGTCGAGGATGTCTTCGATGATCCGCAGCAAGGACAGCGCCGAATCACGAATGGTGCCAAGGTTGCGGCTTTGCTGCGGCGAAAGATCGGTGGCGGCAAGGATGTCCGCCATCCCGATCACCCCGTTCATGGGCGTGCGGATCTCATGGCTCATGGCCGCGAGGAATTCGCTCTTCGACCGGTTCGCGGCCTCTGCCTCACGCCGGGCGGCGTCCATGCGGATGTTGTAACGTTCCGCGATCATCGCGAACAGAAACACATTCGCCCCGACGACAAGGATTGATGACGCGGTCGCAGCCGGAGCGACCACGTTCTCGGCGATGTCATGCGGAATGATCGGTGGCCCAAAGAAATCGGCCCCCAGAAAGCTGCCCCCCAGCCAGCAGCCAAGGATCGACACGATCAGAAACAGGATCAGTGGCTTTTCTGTCCGCAAAGAGCAGTTCAGAAAAACTCCTGCAAGAACAGGCGCGTAAAGCTGATCGACATTGGCCGCAGGGTGGATGGTGAAATGGCCGACAAGCAAGACGACCAGTGCCGACCAGAACCAAAGGATGCGCCCGCTGTTTGGATAGCCTGCGGTCATCATATAGACCGATGCCGCTGACCCCACTGTCATCAAGGCTGACAGGAACACGACCAGCACCGAACCGATCATCAGCCCGACGCCGATCCAGATCAGTCCAACGATCAAAACGGCAAGGGCCATGCCACTGGTGGCAAGCCCGCGGAACTGCTCGTCCTGACTCAGGTCGCCCGCATCCCGAAACGGGCGCTGCAAGGCGATCAATCGATCTTTAAAGCTCACCACACCCCCCCGGGCATATGACCCGGTCGAATTTTCTCGTCATACGGTCCCACACTCCGCAAGACGACGATAACGCAGACAGCTTTACCATGGAACTTGGCCTTTATGGCAAGATTAACCGAAAATGCGATGTTTGCGCCTTGTGGCAATCCGCGATAGCAAAGGTGCAACCGTTTTCTCGCCGGAACCCATGCCATGACCGACCTGCCGCCGCTGACGCTTTACCTTGCCGCGCCGCGCGGTTTTTGTGCCGGGGTGGACCGAGCGATCAAGATCGTTGAAATGGCGATCGAGAAATGGGGCGCCCCCGTCTATGTGCGGCATGAGATCGTGCACAACCGCTATGTCGTCGAAGACCTGCGCGCCAAAGGAGCGGTGTTTGTCGAGGAATTGGACGATTGTCCCGATGACCGTCCGGTGATCTTTTCCGCCCATGGCGTGCCGAAGTCGGTGCCCGCCGCTGCCGAAGCCCGCCAGTTGATTGCTGTCGATGCCACCTGCCCTTTGGTCACCAAGGTCCATAACGAAGCGCAGCGCCATTCGGAAAACGGCTTGCAGATGGTGATGATCGGCCATGCGGGCCATCCCGAAACCGTGGGCACCATGGGACAATTGCCGGAGGGTGAGGTGCTGCTGGTGGAAACCGCCGAAGATGTGGCGACCCTGACCGTGCGCAATCCGGGCAATCTGGCTTATATCACCCAGACCACGCTGTCGGTCGATGACACGGCGGGGATTGTGGCGGCCTTGCAGGCGCGGTTCCCGGCCATCATCGGCCCGCACAAGGAAGACATCTGCTATGCCACCACCAACCGTCAGGCGGCGGTCAAGGCGGTCGCGCCCAAGATCGACGCGCTTTTGGTGATCGGTGCGCCGAATTCGTCCAACTCCAAGCGGTTGGTTGAGGTGGGGTCTGCCGCAGGCTGCGCCTATTCGCAACTGATCCAGCGTGCGGCGGATATCGACTGGCGCGCTTTGCAGGGCATCCGTGCTGTGGGCGTCACTGCCGGGGCATCTGCCCCCGAAGTGCTGGTGAATGAGGTGATCGACGCCTTCCGCGCCCGCTATGCCACCACGGTCGAACTGGTGGAAACCGCTGTGGAAAACATCGAATTCAAGGTGCCCCGCATCCTGCGCGAACCGGCATGACCGATTGGGTCAGCTTTGAAGCCTCGGTCCAGCCGATGGTCTGGGGCAAGGCGACCTATACTGTCCTGCCCCTGCCCCCTGACGCCGCCGCCGCCCTGTTGGCCCAAGGGGCCAAGCGGGTAGAGGGAGAAATCAACGATCACCCCGTCAACCTCGCCCTATCCCGTGCCCCGGTGATCGAGGGGCTGTTCCTTTGGGCCGGGCAAAGCCTTTTGGACCGCATCGGCCTCCGGCCCGGCGAGGTGGTGGAGGTGCGCCTTCGCCCTGCCCCGGATGACCGGGTGGATGTGCCCGACGACATCGCTGCGGCCCTGCGTGCCGCCGATGCGACGGCGGCATGGGAGGCTTTGACGGCTGGAAAGCGACGCGGATTGCTCTATCACATCGACACGGCGAAAACCGCACCCACCCGGGCGAAACGCATCGCTGCCCTGATCGCCACCTTGACGGAGTTGCCATGATCCCCCGCTCTGCCCTGCTCCTTGGCCTTGCCGGATTGCTGCCGTTTCTGTGGGGGGCGTTGAACGTGCTTTACCCGCCCTCGCTGGCTTGGGGGGGCACGATGGTCAGCCCGATGTTCAAAGGCACCTATGTCAGTCTGACCTATGGCACGGTGATCCTGTCCTTCATGTCGGGCGTCTTGTGGGGTTTTGCCACCAAGACCAAAGGCGCGGCGGCAGCACTGGGCTATGCGCTGTCGGTGATCCCCGCGCTTTGGACGTTCTTCATGGTCAATGGCCAACCCGGCGATGCCGCGGTGAACCTTGCGGCGGGGTTTGTCGGGCTTTTGCTGCTGGACTTCAGCTTCGCGCAGCAGGGTCTGGCCCCGCCGTGGTGGATGCGCCTGCGTCTGTTGCTGACGGCAGTGGTGCTGGCCTGTCTGGCGGTCCCGATCCTCAATGAATGACCGCGCCCGTGGTTGACCGACCCGCCCCCCGCGCATAGGGAATGGGGCAAAGGAGACCCCATGCCCGACCTGTTCGCCTATACTGACGGTGCCTGTTCCGGCAATCCCGGCCCCGGAGGCTGGGGCGTTCTGCTGATCGCCCGCGACGGCGACACTGTGCTGAAAGAGCGCGAGTTGAACGGGGGCGAAGTCCTGACCACCAACAATCGGATGGAGTTGCTCGCCGCAATCTCTGCCTTGGAAACGCTGGCGCGTCCGACCGAGATCACCATCGTCACCGACAGCGCCTATGTCAAAAACGGCGTGACCGAATGGATTCACGGCTGGAAGCGCAACGGATGGCGCACCGCTGGGAAAGACCCGGTCAAGAATGTGGACCTGTGGCAGCGCATCGACGCCGCGCAAAAGACCCACAAGGTGACGTGGCGCTGGATCAAGGGCCACGCGGGCCACGCAGAAAATGAGCGGGCCGATGCCCTCGCCCGTGCAGGGATGGCACCCTTTAAGGTCAAGCCGTGATCGCGCCGGACCTGCTGTTGCCTGCTGATACCGTGCTGACGGTTTTGGACTATGCCTCGGTCACGGTGTTTGCGCTGACGGGGGCGCTGGTCGCAAGCCGGTCGCAACTGGATATCGTCGGCTTCATCTTCATCGCCTGTCTGACCGCAATTGGTGGCGGCACGCTGCGCGACGTGATCCTTGACCGTCCACCGTTGTGGCTGTCCGATCCGGGCTTGCTGGCGGCGGCATCGCTTGCGGCGGTGGCGGTGTTCATCGGCGCGCATCGCTTGGAAAGCCGCTACCGCACGCTGGAATGGCTGGATGCTTTTGCTTTGGCTGTGGCAGTGCCCGCCGGAGTGGGCGTGGCCTTGACCGAAAGCCAGGGCTGGGCCGTCGTCGTGGTCATGGGCATGGTGACGGGCTGCATGGGCGGCCTGATGCGCGATGTGGTCTGCAATGAGGTGCCCTTGGTCCTGAAACAAGGGGAGCTTTACGTCTCATGCGCCTTTGCCGGGGCGCTGGCCGCGTCGGGCGTCTTGGCCTTGGGGCTGCCGGTGGGGATTGCGCTGGGGGTATGTGGGCTTGTGACGCTGACACTCAGGGCGGGCAGTCTGGCGCTGGGATGGCGGCTGCCGGTCTATCGTCCCCGACCGCCCCGCGCGCCCAAACGTTAGGCCGCTTGCCTTTGGCTACGGCGCGGTTAGGGTTTGCCTCCGCATCAAGAACGGAACCCGATGGCCCGCCCGCGCAGCATCCCCGATGCCGAAATCTTTGCCGCGATCCGCGCGCTTTTGGCGCGGGACGGTGAAAAGGCGGTGGCATTCGGCACCGTGGCGCGGCTGACAGGACTTGCCGCGCCGTCCTTGGTGCAGCGCTATGGCAACCGCGATGGCATGATCCGCGCCGCCTTGTTGGATGGCTGGCAGGATTTGCAAACCCGGACGGCCGCAACGGCAGAGGTGCAACCACATGCCTTGCTGAAAGTCATGGCTGAACCCGCAGCCGTGATGACGGACCCCGCGCTGATGGCCCTGACCCTGCGCGATGCCACATTGCGCGCGGCGGCAGAGGCGTGGCGGGCCGAACTCGAGTCGCTCTTGGCGCTGCGACTTGGTGCCGGGACAAAAGGCGCAGAGGCTGCGGCGATGCTGTTTGCCGCGTGGCAGGGACAGCTGTTATGGCGGCACGCGGGCGGCAAAGGCTTTCGCGTAAAAGAGGCGGCGAAGCGGCTTACCTAGAGAAGTAAACCCGCCACAGCCAGATCAGCGCAACCGCGCCAATGACTGCGCCGATGAACCCTGCGGCAAGGCCGGTGACGGTGACAAGAAATCGCAACACCAACCCGCCCAACAGCGCACCCGCGACGCCAATCACGACCGTGGTGGGCACATCGGTTTGCAACCGCATCAGCCGGGTGGCCAGAAATCCGGCAGCAGCGCCGATGATGACAAGGGCGAGAATGGGCATGGTTGCGGCCTCCGGCCTGCGATTACCGCACCAATATGGCGACGACCCCGCCCGCCGCCAAGGCCTAAGGCATCAGTCGATATGGCCCGGCAATTGCGCGCCACGCAGGAAGTCGGCTTGTGTC
>CALRPK020000035.1:0-8965 GCA_943370015.1 Paracoccus haematequi | reverse complement strand
GAGGCCATCCAAGTTACGCTGCGCCAAGCCGGGTCTAACCGCAACGCCATCGGCGCTTGGGTAGAGCTGCGTTCGGGCGACCGCACCGACCGCAAGGAGATTACCGTCGGCGGCGGCCATATGTCGGGCGTCTTTGGCTGGTGGCATTTCGGTCTGGGGGCCGCCTCCGAGGCCGAGGTGCGGGTGATCTGGCCCGATGGCACCGAAGGCGCGTGGCAGAAAGTGACCCCCGGTTTCTGGCTGCTGGAGCGGGACAAGGACGCCGCCGTATGGACCCCGGGCAGCGCTGCCCCCTGAGTTTGGCTTTGGCTGGACCGTCGCAGGGGGGCGCTCGCGCCCCCCTCGCCCGTTCCGGGCTTCACCCCCCTGAGGATATTTGTCCAAAGGAGATGGGCAAAGAGCCGTTAAGCCCCCTCATTCTCCTTTGCTCAAATATCCTCCGGTGGGTCCGGGAGGGTGGAAAACCCTCCCGGGGGTGGGCGTGATCGCCGAAGCCTCAGACCCTTATCCCGCCACGCGCGCTGCCCGACCGCCTTTGCGGCGCGGGGCGTCGGGGGTCAGCAAGCCTTCGGTCATGACGGCGGTCATCGGATGGTCAGGCGCATCGGTGCCGTAATGCGCAAGTAGGCTGCGGAGGGCGTCGTGCATCGGCGCATCCAGCGGCAAGGACAAGGCCCAGTCGACGCAAATCGACCGGCATTCCCCCAGCGTGATCCCGTCGATCCGGTAGCTTTCCCGCACCAGCCCCTTCGGGTCTGCCTCTTCGATCCGCAAAGCGCGTCTCCCCATTTTATTCCCCAACCCGCCCGACATGGACCGCGATCACCTGTTCGGCAAGGGCTGTGACCATTTCCACCTGCGTTTCCAGTGCTTCTGCATCCGCCGCCCCGGTTTCGCGCAAAAGAAACGCCCGTCCGCCCTCGCCCAATGCCGCAAGATCGGCGACACGGTCGGTCAAAAGCCGGGTGCCCGCCTGCAACCGCCACAAAAGCCTGTAGGCATCCAAGAGCGCCTGCATGTCGGAATCCGACAGGTTGGCCTTCGCACCCGCCGCCAACTGCCGTTCCACCCCCCGCGCCGGGGAACCGGCCAGCAGCGCGCACATCTGGGCGGTCAGTTCGATATCCATCAACCGACCGGGGCCGTTCTTCGCCTCCAACGCGCCTTTGGCGGGTTTGGCCAGTTGCAGCCGCGCACGCATATCCGCCACATCCTGTCGGACGCTTGGCCCGCGGCCTTTGGCGGGCAAGAGGCGGCGGCGGAAATCTTCGACCTGCCCCGCCAGATCGGCGGGACCGGCCAGCACGCGGGCGCGGGTCAGGGCGAGGTGTTCCCACGTCCAAGCCTCATCCTGTTGATAGCTGGTAAAGGATTGCAGGCTGGTCGCCACCGGCCCTTGTCGGCCCGATGGCCGCAGGCGCATGTCTACCTCATAGAGCCGCCCTTCGGGCATCTGCGCGGTCAGGGCGGTGACCATCGCCTGCGTCAGCCGCGCGTAATAGGGCCGCGTGGCAAGGGGGCGCGGACCATCCGAGGTTTCCACCCCATCCGCGTCATAGATCACGATCAGATCGAGGTCTGACGCCGCATTCAGCCGCGCCGCGCCCAGACTGCCCATCCCCACCACCACCGCCCCGCGCCCCGGTGCCGGCCCATGTTTGCGCGCGAAATCGGCGCTGACCACGGGCCAGATGGCGACGATCACAGCCTCCGCCAGATCGGCATAGCTTTTGGCTGCCTCGAAGGCATCGACCAGCCCGCGCAGATGGTGAACGCCAATTCGGAAATGCCATTCCTTCATCCAGCGCCGCGCCGCATCCAGCTTTTTCTCGTAATCCGGCACCTCAGCCAATCGCGTGGTCAGCGCTTCGGCCAGTGTCTGCATCCCCGGCCAAGGCGCAAAGAAACTGCCACCAATCACCCCATCAAGGACCGAGGCATTGCGCGACAGATAGCGCGCGAGTTCCGGGGAGGTGCTGGCGATATCGACGATCAGGTCAATCAGTGCGGGGTTGGCCTCAAACAGCGCAAAGACCTGCACCCCGGCGGGCAGACCTGACAGGAAGCCGTCCAGCGCCACCAGCGCCTCATCCGGGTGGGCGGCGCGGGTCAGGCGTTTCAGAAGCGCAGGTTTCAGGCGGCGAAAGATCGCCTGCGCGCGGTCAGATTTCAGGCAGGCGTAGCCATCCCAACCGGCCACAATGGCGCGGGCGCTGTCACTCAGCTCCGGGCCATCCTCGGCGGCGGCGGGGGAAAAGAAGCCCTCAGCCAGCGCATCGGTGCGCCGCAGGCGGTCCAGCAGACCGGCGCGAAAGGTCGCCTCATCCTGCCCGCAAAAGGCAGCGATGCGGGCGACGTCTTCGGGCGTGCCGGGCATGTCATGGGTCTGGGCGTCGTTCACCATTTGCAAGCGATGCTCCACCTCGCGGTGGGTGCGGTAGAGCGCGGTCAGTTCCGCCGCCACCTCTGGCGGGATCCAGCCTTGTTGCGCCAGTGCCGCCAGCCCGCCCACCGTGGTGCGATTCCGCAATGCGGCATCGCGGCCCCCGGCGATCAATTGCCGGGTCTGGGTGAAGAACTCGATCTCGCGGATGCCGCCAAGGCCGAGCTTCATGTTATGGCCTTCGACCGTCAGCGGACCGTTCAGCTTGCGATGCTCCCTGATCCGCAGGCGCATGTCATGGGCATCTTGGATAGCTGCGAAATCAAGGTGTTTGCGCCAGACAAAGGGCGTCAGCATCTGCAAAAAGCGCTGCCCCGCCGCCAGATCGCCGCCACAGGGCCGGGCCTTGATATAGGCGGCACGCTCCCACGTCCGGCCCTCGGATTCGTAATAGGCCTCTGCCGCTGCCATCGACAGGCAGACGGGTGTCACCGCCGCATCCGGGCGGAGGCGCAGGTCGGTGCGGAAAACGTAGCCCTCGCCCGTCGGGTCATTCAGCATTGCCGCCATCTTGCGGGTGACGCGGATAAAGGCGGTGCGGGCCTCTGGCGCATCCGTGCCGTAGCGGGTTTCGTCAAACAGGCAGACAAGATCAATGTCCGAGGAATAGTTCAGCTCCCCCGCCCCCATCTTGCCCATAGCCAGCGCCACCATGCCTGCGCCGGTGCTGGCATCGTCGGGTGTGGCCCCCGGCAGCTTGCCCCGCCGGATTTCATCGGCGACAAGCGCCTTGATCGACAAGTCCACTGCCGTATCGGCGAGATGGGTCAGGGCGGCAGTCACCTCTTCCAGCCGCCAGACGCCGCCCAGATCGGCAAGCGCCGTCAGCAGCGCCACCCGGCGCTTGGCGCGGCGGAGGCCGCCGGGCAGTTGGTCCAGCGCCAGCGGGGCGATGTCGGCCATGATCTGATCCAGCGCTTGTTCTGGGGGGATGGACAGCGCGGCGCGCAGCCAATCCCCCTCATGCCGCATCAGGCCTTTCAGAAAGGGGCTGCAACTGGCGGTGCTGGCCAGAAGATCACGAACCTCAGGGGGCATATCAGCGAAGGTCGCGGCGATGTCCTGCGCTGCGGCGCGGTCATGGATCAGCGGCTGGCGGGTCAGGCGGGATGAAAACAGTGTCATGGTTGGCAGCATGAAGCGGGTCGGGCGAAAGTGCAATCACGCGTGGCGGGCTTGCCGGGGCGCGTTGCGGCTGGCAGGAAGGGGAAAACGGAGGGCGGGATGAGCAAAAGTCTGGCGCGGGTGGTGGCGGCCTTGCAGGCGGCGGATCTGGACGCTGTGCCGTTGGAAATGCCGGGAGAGACGCGCACCGCCGTTCAGGCGGCAGCAGCGGCTGGATGCGCTTTGGATCAGATCGTGAAGTCGATCTTGTTCAAGGGTGAGGCGTCGGGGCGGCTTTACCTGTTCCTGACGGCGGGTGGCAATCAGGTGGATGCGGGTTTGGCGGCCAGTCTTGCCGGGGAGCCGATGGGCCGCGCCGATGCTGATGAGGTGCGGCGTGTCACTGGCTTTGCGATTGGAGGTGTCTCGCCCGTCGGCCATCTGACGCCGTTGCAAACGTGGTTTGATCCGCGATTGCTGGAGTTTCCGGTGATCTGGGGGGCTGCGGGAACGCCACGGCACATCTTCCCGATTGCGCCGACAGCGTTGCTGCGGGTCACGGGGGCAACGGTGGCGGGGTTTGTGGGGTAGGCCCGCTGCCGCTCTGGTCAACGAAACAAGGCACAATGAAAGGCTCCGCCGGAGCGTTTCACTGTGCCGCTTGTAGGTCGGTGGGGCGGGCTGCGCGCGGGCCTTGGCTTTGGGCCACGGTCCAATCCTGAGCGTGGCGATAAAAAAAAGGGCGCGTTCCGCACGCGCCCTTTTTCCCTGCGGCAAGGTGCAAACCTTACCCCCGCAAATACCCCACCAATGCGGCGGTCGATCCGTCTTTGCCGTCTAGCCCCTGCGTCCCCTCAAGGATCGGCTGCAAGGCCAAGGCGAGTTCTTTGCCCAACTCCACACCCCATTGGTCATAGGAATTGATGCCAAGGATCACGCCCTCAACGAACACGCGGTGTTCATAAAGCGCGATGATCTGACCCAGCACGAAGGGCGTCAGTTTGGGATAGGCCAGCGTGGTGGAAGGCCGGTTGCCGGGGAACACCCGATGGCGGGATTGGCGTTCCAATTCCGCGCCTTGCAGGCCTTTCTTCGCCATGATCGCGCGGGCCTGATCCAAGGACCGGCCCCGCAACAACGCCTCGGACTGCGCCAGACAGTTCGACACCAAAAGCAGATGCTGATGCGCCAGATCCGGCTCATGCCCTTTGCGCGCGATCAGGAATTCGCAAGGGATCACCCGCGTGCCCTGATGGATCAACTGGTAGAACGCGTGCTGGCCGTTCGTCCCCGGCTCTCCCCAGACCACAGGACCGGAGTGGTAGGGCAAATCCGACCCGTCCATCGCCACGCGCTTGCCGTTACTCTCCATCTCCAACTGTTGCAGATAGGCGGGCAAGCGTGACAGGCGTTGGTCATAGGGCAGCACGGCGCGGGTGGCGTGGCCGCAAATCTGGTTGTGCCAGATGCCGACCAAGGCGAGCAGCACCGGCAGGTTCCCCTCAAACGGCGTTTCAAGAAAATGGACATCCATATCCCGCCCACCGGCAAGGAACGCGCGGAAGTTTTCCGGCCCCACCGCGATCATCAACGACAGGCCAATCGGCCCCCACATCGAATAGCGCCCGCCCACCCAATCCTCAAACCCGAACACGCGTTCGGGATCAATGCCAAAGGCCGCCGTCTTGTCCTGCGCGGTGGAGACTGCGGCGAATTGTGCCGCCGGATGGGCGACCTTTCCGGCCATCCAAACCCGCGCGGTTTCGGCATTGGTCATCGTCTCAATCGTGGTGAAGGTTTTGGAGGCCACGATCACCAGCGTCGTGGTCGGGTCCAACCCCTTGAGAACATCGGCAATATGCGCGCCATCGACGTTTGAGACGTAATGCAAACGCGGCCCGTCGTGATAGGGCGCCAACGCCAGCGTTGCCATGGCGGGGCCGAGGTCCGACCCGCCGATGCCGATATTGACCACATCGGTGATCTTGCCGCCCTGCCCCTGATACCGCCCGCTTCGCACGTCATCCGCAAAGCCCGACATCGCGGCTAGCACCGCCTGCACGCCGGGAATGACGTTCTTGCCATCCACGATCACCGTGCCATCGGGATTTCGCAGCGCGGTGTGCAACACGGCGCGGCCTTCGGTGTCATTGATCTTGTCGCCCATGAACATCGCATGGCGCTTGGCCGCGACCCCCGACGCCTCTGCCAATGCCAGAAGCAAGCCCTTGGCGTCGCTGTCGATATTGGTCTTGGACCAGTCGAACAGCATCTCGCCGCAGCGGGCGGAAAACTCTGCCGCGCGGTCGCCCGTGCCGAACAGATCAAGGATTGCACGATCCTTGACCGCCTGATGATGTGCGGTCAATTTCTGCCATTCGCTAATCATGATTTACTCCGCCCAATGCACGGTTGCGTTGTCGAGGACGCACCGAACCGGTGCCTCCGCCGGGGTCAGGGTGAGCGCGCGTTCCAATGCGGCGCGCTTTTCAGCCCCGGTGATCAGGATGTGGATGTTCATCGCGCCCTTCAGGACAGGCGCGGTCAGGGTGATGCGCGGTTCCCCCGCCGCTTCGGCCCGCATCGGCAAAAGGATCGGCGCGTCAGAGGCCAAAGCATCCGTCAGACGATCCGCGCCGGGGAACAGGCTGGCGGTATGCATATCGGCACCCATGCCCAAAAGCAGGACCGAGATCGGCAGATGCGGGCGGATGCCATCGGCCAAAGCCTCTAACGCGCCCTCTGGCACCTCGGCGGGTGCATAAAGGGGCACCAGCCGTGCCGCTGCCGCCTTGCCACGCAGAAGCCGCGCCTTCAGCAAAGCGGTGTTGGACCGGGCCGAGGATTCATCCACCCAGCGTTCATCGTTCAGAAAGACCGACACATTTACCCAGTCTATATCCACCCCGGACAGCGTGTCAAAGATCGGCCCCGGAGTCGTCCCACCCGGCACCGACAGCGACGCCCGCCCTTCCCGCCGCAGGAAATCCGCAAGCTGGCCTGCGATCACATTCGCCAGTCCCAGCATCAGAAATTCCCGATCCGGGTAGGATTCGAATTTCATTCCTTAATCTCCCGCCAACGCCGCCCATCGCGGTGCATCAGCATCAACGCATCTTCCGGCCCGGATGATCCCGCGTCATAGCCTTGCGGACGGTCGCCGCGCGATTCCCAGCCTTGGATGACCGGATCGGCCCAGGCCCAGGCAGCCTCAACCTCATCGCCGCGCATGAAGAGGGTCTGGTTGCCCCGGATCACATCCATGATCAGGCGCTCATAGGCATCCGGCACTTCTTCCGCCCCAGCACCCAAGGCATCGGCAAAGGTCATGTCGAGCGGCACCTGCATCAGGCGCATCCCGCCCGGTCCCGGTTCCTTGATCATCACCATCAGGTTCATGCCTTCATTCGGTTGCAACCGAATGATCAGCACGTTTTCCCGCCACCCCTTGGCATCGTCAAAGATCGAATGCGGCGGTTCTTTGAAGGTGATCGCAATCTCGGACGTCCGCGCCCGCAGGCGCTTGCCCGTGCGTAGGTAAAAGGGCGTGCCCTTCCAGCGCCAGTTCGACACGTTGACCTTGAGCGCGATATAGCTTTCCGTGGTCGAGGCTGGGTTTTCCGAATGTTCGACATAGCTGCCGGTCCGCGTGCCGTCTGGCCCTTTGCCCGCCAGATATTGCCCGCGCACGATATCCTCGGGCTTCACCGGGTCCAGCGCGCGGATCACCTTCAGCTTTTCATCCCGCACGGCATCGGGATCAAAGTGATAGGGCGGCTCCATCGCGATCAGACACAGAAGCTGCATCATGTGGTTCTGCACCATGTCCCGCATGGCACCGGATTTGTCGTAATAGGCCCCGCGCCCATCGACATCGACCGTCTCGGCCACGGTGATCTGCACATGGTCGATGTATTGCGCCTTCCACAAAGGCTCGAACAGGATATTGGCGAAACGGACGGCCATCAGGTTCTGGACGGTTTCCTTGCCCAGATAGTGGTCGATCCGGTAAATCTGCTGTTCGGTGAAGTGCTTGGCCAGCGTTTCGTTCAGGGCGCGGGCAGTGGCAAGGTCACGACCGAAGGGTTTTTCCACCACGATGCGCGACCATGCATCCGCGATGCCATGGTCATGCAGCCGTTCCGCCAGATCGCCGAACAGCGCAGGTGCCACCGAGAAATAAAACGCCCGCACTACATTTGGCCGCATCCGTGCCTTGAGGTCGGACCACCCGCCCGTGCCTTTGGCGTCAATGGACACATAGCCGATCCGGTCCAGAAAGGCCGCGACATTGGCGGCCTCACGCAGGGCGGCGGGCACGAATTCCTCAAGCGCTTCACCCACGGTGACGCGGAAGCTCTCATCGTTCAGATCGGCGCGTGCAGCGCCGATGATCCGGCTGTCGGGCGGCATCTGCCCGGCCAGAAAACGCCGATAGAGCCCCGGCAGGATCTTGCGCCGGGCAAGGTCGCCCGTTCCGCCAAAGATCACAAGGTCGAAGGGATCGACCGGAATGACACGCGAAACCATTGGCTTACCTCGCTTTTCATCGGTTGGGCAGATCGCGGCGGCACGCTGCTGCGCCGCCATGTTAGCGCTAACTGAGCGCGCTTTTACCCAAGCGAGCGCGGCAAGTCTAGCATCCGATTGCTGCGCTGCAATATGGCTTGGTCAAAATGGGCCGCCGCCCCTGAAGTGCTGGCCTCGCCGCAGGATCATGCGGCAGCTTTCCGGCGACTGTGACCGCCATGACACGTCTGCCGCTGATGGGCGTTGCGACGCAAAAGCATGTGTACATGACCCGAAAGGCAGTTTTAAGTGGATCAATATGGTATTTTCATACTCTGGTGGAAGGTAAACGACATTGCGCAAGCTTCTGACAACCGCCGCTCTTTTGGCGATGCTTCCCACGGTCACAATTGCCGAACCGGCAGTGGGCTTTGGTTTGACCTTCAAGTGGGGTCAGGACGAGGCTGATCCCGGTTTGGCGGTCCGCCTGTTCTCG
This sequence comes from Paracoccus haematequi, assembly GCA_943370015.1. Lineage (GTDB taxonomy): Bacteria > Pseudomonadota > Alphaproteobacteria > Rhodobacterales > Rhodobacteraceae > Paragemmobacter > Paragemmobacter haematequi_A. The sequence continues at coordinate 413 of CALRPK020000035.1, read as the reverse complement.
GACAACCGGCAAGACCGTTTCGCCGGGACGATCGGTCTGGATTATCTCTTCCGCTCCAAGAAGTTCCGCCCGACCGTCGGCGGTGCCTATGTGGGCAATGACATGTTCTTCGGCTTTGACTTCGGCCTTGGCGGTGGCTTCAGCAGCGGTGGCGTGAACACCGGCATCAGCGCCGGCTATGTGAACACCTTCAGCCCGACGCCCCCGCCGCCCGCTGCGGCACCGACCGTAGTCACGGCGCCCGTGGTGACCCCGCCCGTGGTGACACCCCCGGTCACGCCGCCGCGGGAAACGCCACCGGGCAATGCCGCCTTCCTCGAAGAAGAGAACATGGACATCATCATCGGCGGCGAAACCGACTTCGCCTAAGACTTTGCGATGGTATACAGATGGCAAGGACCGGCGCGCGCCGG
>CALRPK020000034.1:0-8965 GCA_943370015.1 Paracoccus haematequi | reverse complement strand
GACCCGCGTCGCCCATGCGCAGCGCGAAATCGGTCTGGCGCTTGGCGAACAACCGACGGCCAAGGGCTATCCGCCATCTGTCATCTCCTTGATCCCCGGCCTGATCGAACGCACCGGGCCGGGACTGCCCGGCGAAGGCGCGATCACCGCCGTTTACACCGTGCTTGCCGATGGTGACGACACCACCAACGACCCAGTGGTCGATACCGCCCGCGCCATCCTTGACGGGCATTACGTCCTTTCACGCCGCCAGACCCAGATGGGCATTTACCCCGCCATCGACCTGCCGCAATCCGCCAGCCGGGTGATGACCGACATCACCGACTCCGCCCACCGCGCCGCCGCACAAAAGCTGCGCCGGATGATCGCGCTTTACATGGACAACCGCGACCTGATGCTGATGGGCGGTTACGTCCCCGGCCAAGACCCGGACCTCGATGAGGCGATCCGCCTTTGGCCGCAGATCGAGGCGATGATCCGCCAACCCGCCCATGAGCCATCAGATTTCGCGGCCAGCCGTGCCGCCCTACTTGAGCTGACAGGGATCACCGAATGACCGACAAGGCCCGCACCCTTTCCTTGATGGCGCTGAAGCAAAAGGCCCGTATTGCCGAGACCTTGACCGAAGTCGGCAAGATCGCCCGCCAAAAGGCCGAGGCCGAGGCGATGGCCGAACGGCTGGACGCCATGCTGGCGCAACGCCGCGAGGGCGCGACAGGGCCACGTCTGGCGACCGACCTGATGGCCGAACGCCGCCTGACCGGGCAATTGCTGACCGAGGCGGAGCGGCAAAAGGAACGCTGGGCCACGCTGGCCGCAGACCTAGTCCGCCATCAGGCGGAACTGTCGCAACAGGAACACCGCCTGCAAACCCTTGGCGACAAGGCGCAGGCAGCACGGGCAGAGGCTGCACAGGAAAAACAGGCCCGCATCGACGCCGCCCAACCGCCGCGCAAACGCTGACGCGGCATCTGGCACTGAACTTGCACCCTAACGCCAAAGCTGCCTTTTCCCGTCAGGACCACACCCCGCCATGATCGCCGCCGAAATCCTGATCGCCCCGCGCAGCCCGGACGCGCCCGTCGTGATGCCAGCGGCTGGGCGGGTGGCCGACGGTGCCGCTTTCGCGCAGATGTTGGCACAAAGCATGACGGGCGCGGCAGCCGAAGGTCAGCCCACCGCAAAGTCACTGGAAACGGCGGCAGAGGCGGATTCGGCCCTGCCGGACGTGACGATGGCAAGCCTGACCGATACCGGCACCGAAACCGCCAGCGCGACGCTTCTGGCGGGATTGACCCTGACCGCGCCCACAGCGGCACCGGCCCTCAACTCCCCGACATCTACGTCCCCGGACCCGGCCACAGCCCTGCCTATGGCCGGTACAACGCCTCCAGCGCTTGACGATGCGCTGCTTGAAACACCCGAAGTGACGGGCCTTGACGGTACTCCCCCCGTTTCAAACCCGGCAACATCCAATCTGACGGCACCGGAAACGGCCCCTGCCGCTGAACCCCCGGCAGACGGCGTGGCACCCGAAGGCACCGCCCCGGCAGAGCTGCCCGTGCCCGAAGCGGCCACATCTGAAACCACGGCCACCGACATGCCGACCGACCAATCTGCCGAGGCTGAAACGCCCCCGGACGTGACCGAGGCTGAGGCTGAGGCGACGCCCGAACCAAAAGCCGACGCCACCGACGACAACGCGACATCCGACGCGCCGACCGAGGACGGGTCGAACCCGGCTCCCGCGCAGCAGGCACAGCAGACTGTGCTGCCCCCCCTCGCCGCGCTGATCCAGCCGCTCATCGCGGCGCAAACAGGTGTGGCGGCAGATGACACCGACGCAGCCGCCCATACCGAAATCACCGGCAGCACCCCGCGCCAACGCGGCATGTCAGGGCGGCTGTCCACACTGACCGACACCCAAACCCCTGCTTCGACCCGCGACAGCGCCCCCAGCTTTACCGACCGTCTGGCCGCCGTTACGGACAAGGCCCAGGACAATCAACCCGCGCAAAGCGACAGCACGCAGATCCCCCTTGCGCGGCACGACACACAAAACGACGCCGCTTTGGAAGCCGATGCCCTGACCAGCACCGCTCAGCCCCTGCCGCTGGACTCGCGCGCCACAATCCCGACACCGGCCACGCCACAGCGACTGGCCGATAGCGCCCCGCTCGACACCACCCAATCCGGGTGGGAGGCCGCGCTGACCGACCGCATCACCGCCCGCAACACCGATCTTGGCCAAGAGATTGAGATCACCCTGAACCCCGAAAACCTTGGCCACATCCGCATCAAGCTGGACCTGTCCGACAAGGCCGCGACCGTGCAGATCGTGACCGACACGCCGCAGGCCGCCCAACTGTTCCAGCAATCCGAAGCGCGCCTTGCCGATGCGTTGAACCGGGCGGGTCTGTCCTTGACCAGCCATGACGCCACCAGCCGCGATTCAGGTGGTCGGGAGGGCGGCCAACGTCAGGGCCAAGGCCCCGGCAATCCGCGCGCAGAGGCCGCGCTCTCTGGTCTGCGCAGCACGCTCTCCGCCCCGGTCCAGACCGGACGCGCCGCCAATCTTGTCAATATCGTTGCCTGAGGACGCCCCATCATGGCCAAGGAACCCGCACCCGCAGAAGCCACGCCGAAAAAGGGCGGCGGAGTCATGCGCCTGATCAAACTGCTGCTCGGCTCTGCCGTGCTGGTGGGCGCGGGCTTTGGCGGGGGGTATTTCTACTTTGCAAACCCGCTGTCCCCTGCCCAAGACATGCTGCGCCTGATCGACCCCAAAGAGGAAGCCGCCGCCGAAGCCGACGCCCATGCCGCCGAGGGCGAAGGTGAGGCCGCGCCGAAAAAGCTGCCCAAACCCGTGCCCGAGCAGGAGTTGTTCGTCACCTCTTATTACTCCTTCCCCGATGCGCTGACCTCTAACCTAAAGGACTCGCGTCGTTTTCTTCAGGTGCAGGTGGGTGTTTCAACGCAATATGACGCGCAGGTCATCACCAATGTCACGACCCACACCCCGGCCCTGATGTCGGATATGCTGGCGGTGATTTCGACCTTTACCGAAGAGGATCTGGCCGGAACCGAAGGCCGCGCCAAACTGGCCGAGGCGCTGAAGGCAGCGATCAACAAACGGCTGGAAAAGGTCGAAGGCTTCGGCGGGATAGAGGACGTGTTCTTCCCCTCTTTCGTGCTGCAATAAGGGTGCGGGGAATGGCCGCGACACCGCGCAAGCTATCCGCCAACGAAGTCGCCGCCCTTGTCGGCGGGCTGATGGATGGCGGCCGCGATTTCGGAACATCCGACAGCGGGGCCGAAGTTCGCCCCTATGTCTTTGGGTCAAACGACCTGTCGTCGATGGGCGATTACCATGCGCTGCGCATGATTAACGAACGCTTCTGCCGGATCGCGCGGTCAGTGTTCCTGCCGATGCTGCGCATACAGCCGCGCCTGTCGGCCTTCCCGCCCGAGGTGCGCAATTACGACGATTACCGCAACAGCCAAGACAACTTCGTCAGCCTGACCAATACCCGGATCGAGGAGTTGCGCGGCAGCCACCTGATCGTGATCCCGCCGACCTTCATCTCGCTGTTGACGGATGCCTATTACGGCGGCTCGATCCGCCATGTGAAAAGCGGCCGCAACGAATTCACCGCGACAGAGCAGCGCGTGATCGAGATTGTGACGGATCGCCTGAATCAAGCCCTGCAATTGGCGTGGCGCGATCTGATGGGGCTGACGCTCAGCGTGACCAGCCGCGAAGAGAACATGCAATTCGCCGCCTTTGTGGATGGCGACGACATGATCGTGAACTGTTCCTTCATGGTGCAACTGCCGGGCACGGAACCGGCCAGTTTTGACATCCTCTATCCTTTGCAGACGCTGAAACCCATCGGCAGTCTGCTGCGGTCGCGGATGCAATCGGACAGTCTGGACGATGACCAAAGCTGGCGGGATCGGCTGGAACGTGCCGTTCTGTCGGTGCCGCTGCAAATCACGGCGCGGCTTTGTGAACCCGACATTCCGCTGCGCCAGTTGACGCAGTTGAAAGAGGGCGACGTGATCCCCGCCCAGATGAGTGACACCGTGCAAGTGATGATCGAGGGGCGGCCGATGTTTCTGGCCACCCCCGGCGAAGTTCAAGGCAAATCCGCCCTCAGCGTCACGCGGCGCATTGGGCCGGACCAGTAAGGAGACAGGGCCATGACAGACGGAAAAATGGGCACCGACGGGCTGCGCCTGCTGGAAAACATCGGCGTCAAGCTGACCGTTGAGGTCGGACGCGCAGAACTGACGATCCGTGATCTTTTGCGCCTGAACGAAGGTTCGGTGATCGAGCTGGACCGCTTGGCGGGTGATCCCTTGGATGTGCTGGTCAATGGCACGCTGATCGCCAAGGGCGAGGTGGTGATGGTCGGGGAACGCTTCGGCATCCGCTTTGGTCAGATCATCGACCCGGAAAAACGCGCCGAAAGCCTGTAAGAGAGTTAGAAACGGCCCGTCCCAAAAGGGCGGGCCGTGTTCTTTCGGTCTGAGTGTTGCGGGGCATTTCAGACTGTTTGCACAGTCGGCACAGGATTAGGTGCAAAAAGCGCACGATCATTCGGAAACAGCGCCAGATGCGCCGCCTGAGCCAAGGATTCAGACCGCGCGGCATGCACGGCATGGAACCGCAGCCCGCGGCCAGCCCGATCCGCGCGCAGGTAAGCGGGCCCTGCACGGCGCAGATGCACGCCCAGCGCGCCCCAGACCAAGGGCACCGCATAAGGTGTCACCGCCCCCGCCACGATCAACGCGGTTAGCATCGTCGCACATGGCACCCACAGCCGCATATGCAAAAGCCACAGCGGCGGCAGCAAGGTGGCAAGGCTGGATGGGGAAAGGCAGATCAGGTCAAATCGTCCTGTCCCGTCGCGCAGAACCTCCCAGTTTGACAGACGGTCCGGGTCAAGGCGCGGCAGGTCATCTTCGGCCATCGCCGGGGCAGCCATTGTGTCCCAGACACCCAGATCGGCACGGTCAGCCAGCACGGTGATGCGGTTTGGACCGCGCTGAAAGGTCAGCGCCAGCGGCTTTCCTGCCCGCTCTGCCAGCCGTTGGGCCAGATGCGCGGGCGTGCCGGTAAAGGCGCGGCCATTGACTGCCAGCAGGATATCCCCCGCCGCCAAACCCAACGCCCGCCCCGCTGCACGGGCGGGCACGTCCTTTAGCCAAAGTGTCAGCGGCAGGTCGGCAGGATCGGCCATATCAGGGATAGGTAAAGGGGTTGGGTTCAGCCACAGCCGGTTTAGCCGCAGATTTGCCCCCGGTCTTTCCGGCCGGTTTGGCAGCCGTCGCCGGGGCAGATTTCGTCTCTGCCTTGGCTGCGGCAGGAACAGCCGGGGCGGAGGTGATCCGCAACAGACCCGCTTCGATCCGGGCGAGGGATTCACGGATATCGGTTAGATCACCGGGGGCCGTCGGGGCCATCTGGGCGGTTGCAGCCCCGGTCTCACCAGCGACGGGCTTGACCGGGGGAATACCCGTCAGGTCCATCTCTGCAAGGGCCGCCAGAATCTCATCGCGAGAGCCTTCGATGGCGGCCACCACATCTTCGCCTGCCGCAGGGGCAGCCTCCCCCTCAACCGGTTCGGCCAGTTTGGCGGCCACGGCGACAGCTACCGCATCCGGCAATTCAGCTAGGGCCTTGGCGACAGGGTCTTCATGTTTCGCATCGCCTTCGCGCGCCTTTTTCAGCGCCAGCACCTCTTCGGCGACCAATTTTGCAGCCTCGGCCTGCAATTCCGCCGCCTCATGCAGATCCCCGACTGAGCGGAAATACACCAGCGTCGACAGTGCCAGACAGACCACGGCCCCCACGGTCGCCCCGGTCGCCATGGCCGAAGACCGTTTCTGCGCCCGCCCGACCTTTTCGACAAAGTCCTTTTGTGCCTTGCCCAGACGCGCGATGTCTTCGGCAGCATCATTGGCGGCATCCGCAGCGGCAATGGCGCGGCGCAAACCGTCAGCGACGGGATCGGTGTCTTCGGTCATCGCTGGCTCCTTGCGGCGTCGCGGGGCGGTATCAGCGTCAAGGATGCAAGTGCCATGCCAGATCAGGCCGCACCCGGCGGCGTTTCCGCCCGGCCATTTTCGTTGAACCGCAACTCAGCCGGTAGGTCGATTTCGGGCAACTCGCCCGCCTCACCCCGGTCAAGCCTGTAAACATGCGCGAGGATCGCGGCGACCGCGCTGTAAAGCCCTTCCTGAATCTCCGTTCCAATATCGCCAGTGAAATAAAGCGCGCGCGCCAGAACCGGGCTGCGCAGCATGGTCACACCATGTTTGCGTGCGCGGTCGCGGATTTCCTGCGCCATCGGCCCCTTGCCCATGGCAAGGATCACCGGCGCGCGGGTATCGCCCTGCACATAACGGATCGCCACGGCAAAATGCGTGGGGTTGGTGATCACTGCCGTCGCATTGGCGACATCCGGCAGCGCCTTGCGCTGACGCGCGGCGCGGCGCGATGCCTCCATCTGCAACTGGCGCAGGCGGCCCTTCACCTCAGGCGAGCCGTTCTGTTCCTTGGATTCCTGCTTCACCTCTTGAAAGGTCATCATCATCTGCTTGTGCAGGGTGAACCATTGCCAGAACAGATCGGCGGCACCGATCACCAACAGCACCAGCGTCATCGCCAGCATCAACCGGATCAGCGCCGCACCCAGCACCCCTGCGGCCTCAACCGGCGAGACGGCCCAAAGACGGTCCATCTGCGGCAGATACCCGCGCAGGATCATCAACGCGACCGTGCCCAAAAGCACCACCTTCAGCACCGATTTCACCAGTTCAACCAAGGCATTGGCTGACACCATCCGCCCCAAGCCGGTCAGCGGGTTCAGCTTGTCCGCCTTGAACCCCAGCGCCTTGGGCGCGAAATGCAGCCCGCCCGTGGCCCATTGAATGGCCAGCGCAGCCAAGGCCAGTGGCAACCCCGCCACCACGGCAACGATCAGGATTTCCCAGAACGCCGTCAGGCTGCGCGCGGCAATCTGGTCTTGCAGCAGTGCCGCGCGGTCCAGATACAGATAGCCGCGCCACTGCGCCACCGCCATCGGCATCAGCCCCACCGCCGCCATCACCAACCCGGTCGCCATGGCAAATCCGGCAAAGACCATCGCCTCTTTCGAGGTCAGGACGCGCCCCTCTTCGCGGGCATCCTGTTTGCGTTTGTCGGTCGGTTCGTGTGAGCGTTCTTCGCCGTCATCCTCGGCCATCAGACACCCCCGCCAAGGATGGGTGTGATCAGGTCAAGCGCCGCCGTCATCACCCCCTGCATCGCCGCCGCCGCCCCCGGCACGGTCAGCCACAGCAGCAGCAAGGTGGCGGTCATCGTCAGCGGAAAGCCAAAGGAAAACAGGTTCAGCGCCGGGGCAGAGCGGGTGATGACGCCGATCACGATGTTCAAAAGCAGCAGCACCGACACCACTGGCAGCATGATCCCCAGCCCCAGCGCGAACATCGCCGTCCCGGCCTCTAGCCCTGCCGCGATCAGACGGGCGGGCTGAAAATCCCCACCGGGCGGCAGCGCGGTATAGCTTTCGATCACGATGCGGATGGCGACCAGATGGCCATCCAGCGCGAAGAAGGTCATCAGCAGGAAAATCGAAAACACCTGCGCCACCACGGGCGATTGCCCGCCCATCGCCGGGTCCACCTGTGCAGCAAAAGACAGACCAGCGGTTGAGGCGATGCGATCCCCGGCCAAAGAGGCCGCGCCAAACAGGATGGTCAGCACAAGGCCCGCCGTCAATCCTAACGCAAGTTCGGGAATGATCAGTTTCAGGGCCGAAATGCCAGCCAAAGCCTCAGGCGGGGGCATGGGAACATGGGCAAAGATCGGAATGGTCAGCATCACCGTGGCGACGATCCGGATCGGCAGCGGCGTAAACCGCCCCCCAAAGGCGGGCGAGGCGACAAGGAACGCGCCGATCCGCAGCGCCGCGAACAGGAATTGCGTCAGCCAGCCGGTCAGGCTGGCCATCTCCATCGCGGGCAGGGGAAACTCCCCTCCCATCATCCACCCATCGTGCGGATGGTTTCAAAGACGAAGGCGAAGTAATCCGTCATCGTCGTCAGCATGAAGCTGGACGCCAGCGCCATGGTCAGCATCACGATGGCCAGTTTCGGCACAAAGCTGATGGTCTGCTCGTTGATCGACGTCGCCGCTTGCAAGATGCCGATGACCAGACCCACGGCCAGCGCCACCAGCAAGACCGGCCCGGCGGTGACAAGGATCGACCAATAGGCCATGCGCAGATGTTCGATATTGCCGTCGAAATCCATCGCTTAGCCCCCCAGCCCATAAGTCGCGGCCAGTGATCCGACCGTCAGCGCCCAGCCATCGACCAGCACGAACAACAGCAGCTTGATCGGCAAGGACACGATCATCGGCGACAGCATCATCATCCCCAAGGCCATCAGGATCGAGGCCACAACCATGTCGATCACCAGAAACGGCAGGAACAGCAGGAAGCCGATCTGGAACGCGGTCTTCAGTTCCGATGTCATGAAGGCGGGCAAGAGCACCGCAAACGGCACAGCATCGGGGCCGGAATAAGCCTCATCCCCCGCGAGTTGCTGGAACATCAACAGGTCATTCTGCCGGGTGTTTTCCACCAGAAACCCGCGCAGGATTTCCGACGAGGTGCGGATCGCCACATCCGGGGCCATCTGACCATCCAGATAGGGGCCAATCGCCTCATCGTTCATCCGGTTCAGCGTGGGCTGCATCACGAAGAACGTCAGGAACAGCGCCAGCGCGATCAGCACTTGGTTCGGGGGCGTTTGCTGCGTGCCCAAGGCTTGGCGCAGGATCGACAGCACGATGATGATGCGGGTAAAGGCCGTCATCCCCAGCAAGAGCGACGGCAGCACCGTCAGCAGCGTCATCAGCGCCACGATCTGCAAGGACAGCGAATAGGTCGTC
>CALRPK020000033.1:0-9069 GCA_943370015.1 Paracoccus haematequi | reverse complement strand
CCCGATGCCGCCCGCCGACATCCCGCTGATTCCGATCCTGCGCGACTGGCTTTGATCGGGTTCCATACGTATTGGGCAGATTCCCCATCGTGAGCCGAAATTCGCCTATCCAGAAGGATGTGTTCACGGATCGGGGACAATTTATGGTGGATTTATGACGGAAGTGACCTAAGGTAGCGGCTAACAAAGCATCGCGTTTTCCGGGGGGAGAAACGACCATGATCAGAACCATCAGTGTCGGCAGTTGCGTGTCCATCCAAGGGCTGTTTGTAAGCCAATTGGAAGATGGAAAGATCGTCGTGAAGGTCGATGAAAAGACCTTCGTGGGCTATCCGGTGACCCAACAGCGCGCCTCTTGATCCACAGTTTGACCGATCACAAAGCCCTGTCGCTTGCGGCAGGGTTTTTTCATGCCCACCACCCCGCCCAAAGCAAAAGGCCCGCATCGCTGCGGGCCTTTGTGGTTTTGACAGATCAGGTCTGACCCCAGACTCACGCCAAGGTGCGCTGGAATTCTTCCCGCTCAAAGATTTCGATGACGTCGCCTGCGCGCACATCTTCGTAGCGTTCAAAGGCCATGCCGCATTCCTGACCGGACTGGACCTCTTTGACTTCGTCCTTGAAGCGCTTGAGCGTCTTGAGCGTGCCTTCGTGGATGACCACGTTGTCACGCAGCAGACGCACCCCGGCCGAACGACGGGCGATGCCTTCGGTGACCAAGCAGCCCGCGACGTTGCCGACACCCGTGATGCGGAAGACTTCCTGAATCTTGGCATAGCCAATGAAGTTTTCGCGCACTTCGGCCTTGAGCAGACCCGAGGCCGCTTTCTTGATGTCGTCGATCAGGTCGTAGATGATCGAGTAATACCGGATCTCCACGCCCTTTTGCTGGGCTGACGAACGGGCCGTCGCATTGGCGCGCACGTTGAAGCCGATGATCGGGGCATTCGACGCTTCTGCCAGACCCACGTCGGAGTCGGTGATCGCACCCACACCGTAATGCAGGACGCGCACGCGCACTTCGGCGTTACCCACCTTTTCCAGCGCCTGAACGATGGCTTCGGCAGAGCCTTGCACATCGGCCTTGACCAGAACCGGCAGTTCCGCAACCGACTGATCGGCCTTGGCCTTGGCCATAAGCTGTTCCAGCGTGGTCGCGGCACCAGCGGCAGCGCGTTTGTCCTTGGTCGCCTTTTCGCGGTATTCCGCAATCTCGCGGGCCTGCGCTTCGGTTTCCACGACGTTCAGAACGTCACCGGCATGCGGCGTGCCGTTCAGGCCCAACACCTCAACCGGGACAGACGGCCCAGCTTCGGCGACGGTTTCGCCCTTGTCGTTGATCAGGGCGCGCACCTTGCCCCACTGTTCGCCGACGACGAAGATGTCGCCTTTGCGCAGCGTGCCGTTTTGCACCAGAACCGTCGCGACCGGGCCTCGGCCCACGTCAAGCTTGGCTTCGATCACCGCGCCGATGGCGGTGCGGTTCGGGTTGGCGCGCAGTTCCAGCAGTTCCGCTTGCAGCGCGATGGCCTCAAGCAGGTTGTCCAGACCCTTGCCGGTCTTGGCCGAAACTTCGACATCCTGCACGTCGCCCGACATCTGTTCCACGACGACGTCATGTTGCAGCAGGTCGGTCCGCACTTTCTGCGGATTGGCTTCGTACTTGTCGATCTTGTTGATCGCCACGATCATCGGCACCTTGGCGGCCTTGGCGTGGGCAATCGCTTCAATCGTTTGCGGCATCACGGCGTCATCCGCTGCAACCACCAGCACCACGATATCCGTCACCTGCGCGCCACGGGCCCGCATCGAGGTAAAGGCGGCGTGACCCGGCGTATCAAGGAAGGACACCAGCGCCCCGTTCGGGGTTTTCACCTGATAGGCGCCGATATGCTGGGTGATGCCACCGGCTTCGCCCGACACGACATTCGCCTTGCGGATCGCATCCAGAAGCGAGGTTTTGCCATGATCGACGTGGCCCATGATCGTGACGATCGGCGGGCGCGGTTGCAGGTCTTCGGACCGGTCATCGACCGCCTCAATCGCCTGTTCCACGTCGGAGTCCGACACGCGCACGGCCTTGTGGCCGAATTCTTCGATCACCAGTTCGGCAGTATCGGCGTCGATGGCTTGGTTCATCGTGACCATCATGCCCATTTTCATGAGCGATTTGACCACATCCGCCGCGCGTTCCGCCATGCGGTTCGCCAGTTCGGACACCACGATGGTTTCCGGCAGCTGCACATCGCGCACCTGCTTTTCGGACTTCTGGCCCAGACCCAGCGCTTTTTGCCGTGCCTTTTCCTGCTTGCGCTTCATCGCGGCGAGCGAGCGTTGACGCCCACCCTCATCCGCGGTGGCGTCCGACAGGGTCAGCTTGCCCGAACGACGGCCTTCGTCGCCCTTGGTCTTGCCGCGATCCCGGTCCGTGGCGCGTTCGTCGCGTTCGCGGTCGGTCTTGCGCACCGACAGGCCCGGCTTGGCCCCAACAGGCGCAGACGAGCGATTGTTCTCAGCTTCACCGGCAGCAGCGGGTTGTGCTGCGGCGGTTGTTTCTTTCGCAGCCGGTTTTTCGGCAACGGCAGCCGGTTTTTCCGGCGGCGTGTTCGACCGCGACCGCGTGCCAAGCACGTCTGCCTTGCGGGCAGCGGCGGCGGCAACACGGGCCTCGGCCTCAGCCCGGCGGGCTGCTTCTTCTTCTTCGGCCTTCAGGCGGCGCGCTTCGGCGGCGGCGCGTTCTTCACGCTCCTTCGCCTCAATTTCGGCGCGGCGACGCTGGCGGTCTTCATCCCGCTGGCGTTCATCTTCGGCGCGCTTGGCGGCGTCTTCCTGCTCGCGTGCCTTGGCGGCACGCAGGGCAGACAGACGACGCTCCATCTCGGCGTCGGAAATGCCTGCGGGGCGTTTCGACGGATCACCAAGATGTGTGGCCCCCGTCCCAGCCGCAGCCGCGCCTGCTGCACCGGGCTTGGCCGGTACGACAACGCGTTTGCGCTTGGTCTCGACCACGACGCTCTTGGTCCGGCCGTGGCTGAAGCTTTGCTTCACCTGTCCAGAACGCGGTGCGCCACCCAGGCCGAGGGGTTTTTTGCCGTCAGTATCGCTCATGCCGTCTTCGTATCCTCTCCGGCGATCTCGTCGCCGATTAGCCCGCGGATTCCCGCAAGCCGTGCCGCTTCCTCTACTACACGTGTCGTGAGTCCGCCAGCCGCCAGCGCGGCGTGTATCGCACGTTCACGACCGAATGCCAAACCCAATTCCCCCGAGGTCAAACAGCCGATAAAGCCGTTTTCTCCCTCTGGAGCATGCAGCTTGGTCTTGCCGCGTTCCGATCCGTCACTGGCTTGGATCAGGACGCGTCCCTGCCCCTTGGCCAGCCATTCCTTGACCTTTTCATAGCCGGTCACGGCCTTGCCTGCCTTGCGTGTCATCGCCAGCAATTCGACGACGCGGCGCAAGAGCTGGCCTTCGATCAGGTCAGACAACCCGTCTGGAACCGTCACCGCCCGCCGTGCGGCGCGCGCAAACAGACCCTTCTTGGCCGCCTTGTCGATGGCCGCCCGATCCGAGGCGACATAGACACCCCGCCCCGGCAAACGGCCCAGCACATCCGGCACCACCACGCCGTCGGGCGTGATGGCAAAGCGGATCAGCCCTGCCTTGGGCTGCGACAGACCCGAAACGATGCACTTGCGTTCCGGTTCGTCATCCTGGTCCTTGCGGCCACCGCGTGTCATGCCCGCACCCTATCCGAGGCCTGAAATCAGGCCTCAGCCTCTTCGTCTGCGTCGGCATCCGCGTCATCCGCAGCGCCGGCCATTTCGGTCGGATCGACCCAGCCCAGCATGACCCGTGCGGTCATGACAAGCGTTTGCGCTTCTTCAAGGCTGACTTCGAACTTTTCGAGAATGCCTTCGTCTTTCTTGCGCTGACCGTTTTCGGTGGTCCAGCCGCCGGCCAGTTCCCAATCCGCGCAGGTGGCGAAGTCTTCCAGCGTCTTGATGCCGTCTTTGGCCAAGGCTTCCACCATCTGGGGTGTCAGACCTTCGAATTCAATGAGCGCCTCTTCGACACCCAAGGCGCGCGCAGCCTCAAGCGCCTTGCGGCTTTGCTCTTCCAGATAGTCGCGGGCGCGGGCCTGAAGTTCCGCCGCCGTGTCTTCGTCAAAGCCGTCGATGGAGATAAGCTCATCGGATTCGACGTAGGCGACTTCTTCCAGATTGGTGAAGCCTTCGGACACCAGCAGTTGCGCGATCATCTCGTCAACGTCCAGCGTGTCCATGAACAGCTTGGTGCGTTCGGCGAATTCGGCCTGACGACGCTGCGATTCCTCGGATTCGGTCATGATATCGATATCAAGACCGGTCAGTTGCGAGGCCAGACGCACGTTCTGCCCACGACGGCCGATGGCCAGCGACAGCTGTTCATCCGGCACCACGACTTCGATCTTGCCAGCTTCCTCGTCGATCACAACCTTGGACACTTCGGCCGGTTGCAGCGCGTTCACAAGGAACGTCGCCTGATCTTGGTTCCACGGAATGATGTCGATCTTTTCGCCCTGAAGCTCATTCACCACGGCCTGAACACGGCTGCCGCGCATACCGACGCAGGCACCGACCGGGTCGATGGAGTTGTCAAAGCTGATGACAGCAATCTTGGCGCGCGACCCCGGATCACGGGCGACGGCCTTGATCTCGATGATGCCGTCATAGATTTCCGGCACTTCCATCTTGAACAGCTCGGCCATGAACTGCGGATCGGTGCGCGACAGGAAGACTTGCGGACCGCGGGCTTCGCGGCGCACATCCTTGATGTAGCAGCGGATGCGGTCGTTCGGGCGATAGCTTTCGCGGCCGATCTTTTCGTTGCGGCGCAGGATGCCTTCGCCACGACCGATGTCGACGATGATGTTGCCGTATTCTTCGCGCTTGACCACACCGTTGATGATGCTGCCCTTGCGGTCCTTGAATTCGTCATACTGGCGGTCACGCTCAGCTTCGCGGACCTTTTGCAGGATCACCTGCTTGGCCGATTGCGCGGCGATGCGGCCCAGATCAACCGGCGGCACTTCGTCGATCAATTCGTCACCCAGTTGGGCATCGGATTTGATCGCCTTGGCCTGCTTCAGCGTCACTTGCGCGTGGTGGTTTTCCAGAAGCTCTTCTTCAACCACGGTGCGGATACGGGCAAAGGTGGCGCGACCGGTCTTGCGGTCGATCTTCACGCGGATGTCCAACTCGGACCCGTAGCGCGACTTGGCGGCACGGGCGAGGGACTCTTCCATCGCTTGAATCACCAGATCGGGGTCGATCATCTTCTCGCGGGCGACGGCTTCCGCCGTCTGAAGAAGTTCAAGCTGGTTCGCAGAGGTAATCGCCATCAGGGCCTCCAGGGATCAGTGTTTGGTTTCGGGCGTGTCGGAAATCTCTTCCTCTTCGCCTTCGAATTCTTCGATATCGGTGAACTGAGTTTCGTCGATCACGCCCGACGCCTTTTTCTGGCGCAGCATTTCGGCGATCAGTTGGTCGGTCAGGATCAGCTTGGCATCCGACAGCCAGTCAAAGCGCAGGCCGATGGTGACATCTTGGCCGCCTTCTTCGATTTCGATCAGGATTTCGTCGCCTTCGACGCCCATCAACCCGCCTTTGAAGCGGCGGCGGCCTTCGATCAGTTCGGACGTTTCGATGCGGGCTTCCCAGCCCTTCCACATCTCAAAATCCTTCAGACGCGTCAGCGGGCGGTCAATGCCGGGGGAAGAGACTTCGAGGATGAAGTTTTCCTCAATCGGGTCTTCCACATCCAGCACGGCAGAAACGGCGGTCGAGATGGTGCCGCATTCATCAACGCCGATCCCGCCATCAGGACGGTCGGCCATGATCTGCAACACGCGCGTCCGTCCGCCCATCAGGCGAATGCGCACGAGTTCAAACCCCAGCCCTTCGATGACGGGGCCGACGATATCCGCAAGGCGGCGGTCGATTGCGGTCTTGGCGATGAGATCGGACATCAGGTTCCTGAAAACGAAAAAGCGGGCCAGCGGCCCGCATCGGATGCTTCGGTGGGGCCGGGTTTGGACGCCGACTCCGCTGTTGGTGGCTACATAGGCCCGGCGCGATGAAGTTGCAAGGAAAAAGGTCAGCGCCGCCGCAGGTAGACGTAATAGGCCCCCGATCCGCCATGGCGCAGATGCGCCTCGGACACTTGCAACACCGCCGGGCCAAGCGGCGGCAGGCGCAGCCATTGCGGCACCTGATGGCGCAGGGCGCCCATGCGCTGCGGGATGGGGCCGAAATCCTCACCCCGTTTGCCCTTACCGGTGATCACCAGCACCAGTCGCAGCCCGCCGCTTTGTGCGTTCAGGATAAAGCGGATCAATTCGGGATGCGCCTCGGCCAGCGTCAACCCATGCAGGTCGATCCGCGCCTCTGGGGCCAATTTGCCGCGCGTCATCTTGCCGAACTTCTTGGCATCCATCGCCAAGGGTGCGGCGGCAATTTGGTCGCGCAGGCTGGGCGCGATGTCATGGCGCGGGGTGCTGCGGGCTTTTTCGCCCAGCAGGAACGGCTCCAGCCGGGGCTTCGACAGCGCCAGCGGCGGGGGTTCGGTCGGATCGGCCACCGGGCGCGGATGCGCTGGGGCATCCACCTGTTTTAACAGGATGCGGCTGCGGTGCAGCGGGTTTGCCGTGCGCGCCACGGCGTTCCAAATCTCTTCCTCCTCAGGGCGGAGGGTGCGTCTGCGGGCCATGGATCAGCCATCCGGCATCATGGCATAGGCGCGGTCGATTGGCAGCAAAAGCACCATCCTGCCACCATCGCGGATCGTCCCAGCGCGATCCCCCGCCGCATCGCCGGTGCCGTAAAAGATATCCGCCCGCTGCGCGCCCTTGATCGCGCCGCCGGTATCTTGCGCCACCATCAGGCTGCGGATCGGGTCGCGCCCGTCCTTTTCAATCCAGACCGGCACACCCAAGGGCGTGTAATCGGGATCAATCGCCACCGACCGCATCGCCGTGATGGGCCGGGTCATCGCGCCAATCGGTCCCATGTCATCCTCAAGCGTGTCGATCTTGCGGAAAAACACATAGGACGGGTTCAGGTTCAGCAAACTGGTGCCCGACACATTGCGCACATAGGACCGGATTTCCTGCGCCGACACCTGATCCAGCGTATGCGTGCCGCGATCCACCATCGCTTTCCCGACCGAGCGGTATTCATGCCCGTTCCGCCCCGCATAGCCCACCCGGATCGTGCGGCCATCGGTCATGCGAATCCGGCCAGAGCCTTGAACTTGCAGGAAATACACCTCAACCGGGTCATCCAGCCATGCCAGCTCCAGCCCACGCCCGCGCAGCGCCCCGCCCTCGATCTGCGCGCGGGTCAGATAGGTCTGGCCATCGCGCAATTCCGGCGGGCGGCGGTAGATCGGATAGGCAAAGCGCGGGGTGCGGACCGGCGATCCCTCAAGCTCCGGTTCATAATAGCCGGTGAACAGCGCAGGCGGGTCGCCCACGATCACCGGGCGGAACATCAGTTCAAAGAAATCCCGTGCCTGCGGGGCGGTCTTGATATCGGCGGCCAGCTTGCACAGCGGCCCCCATTCCGGCGCATCCAGCAAATCACAGGTCGCGCGGAAACTGGCCAAAGCGGCCAGTTGGTCATCGTCCTGCCATCCATCCAGATCGGAAAACGACAAAACCTGCGCGGGCGCAGGTGTCGCGGCCATCACGGCCAATCCGAAGCAGAGGGCAGAAAGCAATCCACGCATACCGCCAGTTAATCACCGGTGGCGACAAGATGCCAGTTTGGATCGCTGCTGCCCATCTTGCGGGCAAAGGTCCAGATGTCGCGCTGCCGCTTGATTTCCTTCGGCGTGCCTTCGACGATCTCTCCCGCGGAATTGCGCACAACGGAATTGAGTTCAGCCACGAAGCGCACCGAAATCTCGGCCTCTTTGGTGCTGCTGTCAAAAGTCGCCTCATGCAGCGCCAATTCGCGCATGCCGACAAAGGACGATTCAATCACCAAGCCCTGCGCCTTGCGGTCAGCAATCGCCTCGGCAAAGCTTTCGGCCACATCGGACGACAGGAAGGGGCGGATGCTGTCCAGATCGCCCTTTTCATAGGCCATCAGGATCATCTCATAGGCCCCGCGCGCGCCGGTCAGGAAACCCGTCAGCGCAAAGGACGGTTCCGCCTGCTTCATCGCGGCCAACGCCTTGGCCGCGGCAGAGCCATCGGCGACGTGGTCGGTGATGTCGCGGTCGGGACCGCCTTCGATCACATCAAAGCTGCGGCGCACCGGGGCGGGGCGCGGATCCTCAACCGGGAGCGTGGGCTTTTCAAAGCCTTCGCGCGTGCCCAGAACGGACCGAAGCTTCAGGATCAAAAACACGGCAATCCCGGCCAGAACGAGAAGCTGAAGCAGGGAACTGTTCATTCAATAAACCTCTGTCGGACGCCGCGGGATCGAAAAAGACCGTAGGCGATTGGCGGGGTAAGGGTTGGTAAGTTGGCCCTTGGACCCTTATGTAGGGACGAGGGGTGCCCCTGTCCATGCCGGGGCAAAGGAAACCCACTGAAACGCCCGTGATCGGAGGGGTCTATGCGCCTTTTCACCCTATTCCTGCTGTGGCCCTTGGCCGAGATCATCCTGTTTGTCACCGTTGGGGGCGCCATCGGCCTGCTTTGGACGCTGGCGGTGATTGCGGGCAGCGCGGTTCTGGGCGTTTGGCTTCTGCGCTCGCGCGGGGTGAAGTCGGCGGCAGAGATGCGGCGCGGCCTGACCGTGGTGCGCGGCGGCGGTCGTGGGCAACTCGCCGGGGATGTGCTGGTGATGCTGGCCGGGGTGCTGCTGATCCTGCCGGGGTTTCTGACTGATGCGGTCGGGCTTTTGCTGTTGCTGCCGCCCGTTCGGGCGCTGATCATCCTCTGGGCCGCGCGGCGGGTGGGGGACGGCATCCGCGCCCGCGCGACACCAACCGCGTCGGGCCGTTTCGGCGATGGTCGCCCCGATATCATCGACGCTGAATTCATCGAAGTCGAACATGACACCCGCCCCGATTCCGCCC
>CALRPK020000032.1:0-9130 GCA_943370015.1 Paracoccus haematequi | reverse complement strand
CGCGTCGTCTGGCGGGACATGCCGTGCGCAACGGCAAATCCAAGCTGATGATCGTGCATGAGAACAATGCGGCGGGAGAGATCGGGCGCAATGCGATCCAGCAGGGGGCTGCGGCGGCGGGCGCTGCCGTGGTCGCCACGGCTGGGTTCGAATACTCGCAGAACGGGATCATCCAAGCCGTGCCGGGCATTGCGGCGCAGGCCAAATCGACGGGCGCTCAGGCGGTGTTCCTGACCTCTGACGCCGGTGGGGCGCTGCCCTTGCTGACGCAGATGCTGTCGGAAAACGGGGTCAGCCCGGCCACCACGCAGTATATCGGTCTGACGCGCTGGGACATTCTGCCCACCGTGGTCACCTTGCCCGGTGTTCAAGGCGGCTGGTTCACCATGCCTGACCCAGTGTTGCATGAGCAGTACAAGGCGCGCTACGCCGCCACCTATGGGTCAGAGCCGCATTGGCTGTCCGGTGTGGCCTATGACGGTATTGCCGCTGTTGCCGCTTTGGCCAAGCGCGGATCGCCCTTGGATCGGGCCTCCTTGACGCAAGGCGCGGGTTATGTTGGCGTCAATGGCATCTTCCGTCTGTTGCCCAATGGATCGAACGAACGCGGCCTTGCCGTGGCGCAGATCCGCAACAATTCGGTCGTGGTGATTGACCCGGCCCCCAGTGCCTTTGGCGGTGCGGGCTTCTGAACAGGGGCATGGAATGACACAGGCGACGGTGGCCACGGCCACCCCCGTCGACACGGCGGCCCCCGAGGAGATGATCCTTCCGGGGGCCGAAATCATTGATGTGAATGCGCTTGGTGCGGCGATTGCGGGGGAATTGGCGACGGCCCCGGATGCCCGCAGCGCACGGACCATCGCGGTCAAGCATTTGCTGGCGGCCAAGGCACAGGGCAACGCGGCGCTGGCTGACGCCTTTACCGCCCATCCCCATGCCGCGCGCAGCCTGATCCGGGCGCAGGCCTTTCTGACCGATGGTTTGGTGACCACCGCCTTTCACGTGGCGTTGGGCCTGCATCCCCTGCCCAACCCGACCGAGGCAGAGCGGATCGCCGTTCTGGCCGTGGGTGGCTTTGGCCGGGCTGAGATGGCGCCGCATTCTGACGTGGACCTGCTGTTCCTGACGCCGTGGAAGATCACGCCTTGGGCGGAAAGCGTGATCGAATCCATGCTGTATATGTTGTGGGACCTGAAGCTGAAGGTGGGCCATTCGTCCCGCACCGTCCGGGACTGTCTGCGCCTGTCGCGCGACGACATCACCATCCGCACCGCGATGCTGGAACATCGGTTTCTGGCCGGTCACGCGCCCCTCGCCACCGAATTGGCCGACAGGCTGTGGGATGAGGTGTTCCGCAATTCCGGCCCCGAATTCATCGAGGCCAAGCTGGCCGAGCGCGCGGAGCGGCATAAACGCCAAGGCGGGCAGCGCTATGTGCTGGAGCCCAATGTGAAAGAGGGCAAGGGCGGGCTGCGCGATCTGCAAACGCTCTATTGGATCGGGAAGTATTTGCACCGGGTGGGGTCAAGCTCTGGCCTCGTGCAGGCGGGGCTGTTGACGCGGGAAGAGTTCGACATCTTTGCGCGGGCCGAGGATTTCCTATGGGCGGTGCGGTGCCATGTGCATTACATCACGGGCCGCGCGCAGGATCAGTTGGCCTTTGACCTGCAGGTCGAGGTGGCCAGCCGCATGGGCTATGCCGATACCACAGGGCGGCGCGCGGTTGAGCATTTCATGCAGGATTACTTCCGCCAAGCCACCCGTGTGGGTGAGTTGACGCGCATCTTCCTGACCGAGCTTGAGGCCCGCCACGCCAAGCCCGAAGCCACGCTGATGGGCCTGTTCCGCCGCCGCAACAAAAAGGTGCGCCCCGGTTACCGGGTGGTGCAGGGGCGGCTGGATGTGACGGATGCTAAGACCTTCTTGTCGGACAAGCTGAACCTGCTGCGCGCGTTCGAAGAGGCGTTGCGCACGGCCTATCTGTTGCACCCGAACGTCATGCGCCTGATTGCCGCGAACCTTGACCGGATCGACGACGACATCCGCAGCGACCCCGAGGCGGTGCAGATTTTCATCGATCTGTTGCTGAAACA
The DNA here is from genome assembly GCA_943370015.1 of Paracoccus haematequi. Classification (GTDB taxonomy): domain Bacteria; phylum Pseudomonadota; class Alphaproteobacteria; order Rhodobacterales; family Rhodobacteraceae; genus Paragemmobacter; species Paragemmobacter haematequi_A. The sequence goes on along the minus strand of CALRPK020000032.1, from coordinate 7,034 downwards.
CGGCAACCCGGAACGCGCGCTCAGGCGGATGAACGAATTGGGCGTGCTGGGGGCCTTTATCCCCGAGTTTGAGCCCATCGTCGCGATGATGCAGTTCAACCTCTATCACCATTACACGGTGGATGAGCATATCATCCAATGCATCTCGATCCTCGCGCAGATCGAACGTGGGGAGTTGGTCGAGGAATTGCCCGTAGTCTCGGGCATCCTGAAAGACGGCATCGACCGCAAGGTGATGTATCTGGCGCTGTTCCTGCATGACATCGGCAAGGGTCGGCCCGAGGATCATTCGATCATCGGGGCGCAGATCGCCCGCCGCATCTGCCCGCGCCTTGGCCTGACGGTCGAGGAATCCGAGACCGTTGAATGGCTGGTGCGCTATCACCTGTTGATGTCGGACATGGCGCAGAAACGCGACATCGGCGATCCGCGCACAGTGCGCGACTTTGCCAAGGCGGTGAAGACCCGCAAGCGGCTGGATTTGCTGACGGTGCTGACGGTCTGCGACATTCGCGGTGTGGGGCCGGGAACGTGGAACAACTGGAAAGCCATGCTGCTGCGGCAGCTTTACCAACAGACCTCGGATGCGCTGGAAGGCGGGCTGGAAACCGTCAACCGCGAAAAGCGCGAGGATGAGGCCAAGGCCGCCCTTCGTGAGGCGCTGCGCGACTGGACGCCAGAGCGTTTGGCACAGGAATGCGCGCGGCATTATGTGCCCTATTGGCAGGGGCTTTCCACCGACACGCAGGCGGTGTTTGCCCGGCTCTTGACCGATCTGCCCGACAATGAAATCCGCATCGACCTGCATCCTGACGCGCATCGCGACGCCACCCGCGCCTGTTTTGCACTGGTGGATCATCCGGGGATATTCTCGCGCCTTGCCGGGGCCTTGGCCTTGGTGGGGGCCAACGTGGTGGACGCGCGGACCTATACGTCAAAGGATGGCTATGCGACGGCGGTGTTCTGGGTGCAGGACATTGACGGCAAACCCTATGAGATCAGCCGCCTGCCGCGCCTGCGCCAGATGATCCACCGCACCTTGGGCGGTGAGATCAAACCCCGCGACGCCTTCCGCGACCGCGACAAGGTCAAAAAGCGCGAGCGCGAGTTCCGCTTTCCGACCCACATCACCTTCGACAACGAAGGGTCCGAGATTTACACGATCATCGAAGTCGATACCCGCGACCGTCCGGGCCTGCTGTTCGATCTGACGCGCACGCTTGCGGCGAACAACATCTATATCGCAAGCGCCGTAATCGCGACTTTCGGCGCGCAGGTGGTGGACAGCTTTTACGTCAAGGACATGTTCGGCTTGAAGCTGCACCAGAAATCGCGGCAGGAAGCGCTGGAGAAAAAGCTGCGGCAGGCCATGATCGAAGGTGCGGAACGCGCGCTGACATGATCCTGCGGGCGGGCGCGGGGGGCGACAGGCCATGCAACCGATCCGACTGATACGCTCTGCCGTTACCGTGGGCGGCTGGACGCTGCTTTCGCGCGGGGCGGGCTTTGCGCGGGACATGATGATGGCGGCTTACTTGGGCGCGGGTCCGGTGGCGGATGCGTTCAACGTGGCGTTTTCGCTGCCCAACATGTTCCGCCGCTTCTTTGCCGAGGGCGCGTTCAACATGGCCTTCGTGCCGATCTTCGCCAAAAAGCTGGAAAGTGGCGATGATGCGCAGGGCTTTGCGCGGGATGCCTTCAACGGGTTGGCCGCCGTGTTGATCGTGTTTTCGGTGATCGGCACGCTGGCGATGCCGTGGCTGGTCTGGGCGATGGCTTCGGGCTTTGCCGGGACCGAACGCTTTGATCTGGCGGTGATGTTCGGGCAGATCAGCTTTTCATATATCCTGTTCATCAGTCTGGTTGCCCTGCTGTCGGGTGCCTTGAACGCCTATGGTCGGTTCACCGAGGCCGGGTTTGTGCCCGTGTTGATGAACCTGATGTTCATCGCGGCGATGGGGCTGGCGGTGTGGTTTGGCTGGGATATGGGCCTGACCTTGGCATGGACAGTGCCCGTGACCGGGATCGCGCAACTGGCCTTCACTTGGGTCGCCGCGCATCGGATGGGGCTGCGCTTTAGCCCCGGATTGCCGCGCATGTCAGCGGATCTAAAGCGGCTGGCGCTGATCGCCGCGCCTGCCGTGCTGACGGGCGGGGTGGTGCAGGTCAACCTGTTGGTGGGGCGGCAGGTGGCCAGCTACACCGAAGGCGCGGTCAGTTGGCTGGTCTATGCGGACCGGCTGTATCAATTGCCGCTGGGGGTGGTGGCGATAGCCATCGGGACGGTGCTGCTGCCCGACCTGTCGCGCCGCCTGCGCGCAGGCGATGCGGTGGGGGGGCGGGAGTCGTTCAACCGGGGTACGGAACTGGCGCTGCTGCTGACGCTGCCCGCCGCCGTAGCGCTGATGGTCATCGCGCTGCCGCTGACGCATGTGCTTTATGAACGCGGGGCCTTTACCGCCGCCGACACGCAGGCGACCGCTTTGGTGCTGGCGATTTATGGTGCGGGGTTGCCTGCCTTTGTGCTGCACAAGGTGTTGCAACCCCTGTTCTACGCGCGGGAGGACAGCCGCAGCCCGTTCCGCTTTGCCCTGTGGTCGATGCTGGTGAATGTGGTTTTTGCCGTGGGGATGATGCCGCTGATCGGCTTTTCCGCCGCCGCCTTGGCGACCACCGTGGCGGGCTGGACCATGGTTTGGCAACTCTGGCGTGGGTCGCGCGCGATGGGGGATGAGGCGCGGTTTGACGACCGCCTGCGCCGCCGCCTGCCGCGTATCCTCGCCGCTTGCGGGGTGATGGCCGCCGTGCTGTGGGGTGGGGCGTGGCTGCTGGACGGGCCGCTGACCGCGCCGGGGTGGCGCTATCCGGCGCTTGTTGCGTTGATCGCGGCGGGGATGGTCAGCTATGCGGGCGCGGTGTTGGCGTTCCGCGCCTATCGGCTGTCAGACCTGCGCGCTGCGATGCGCCGTCAACGCTGACGCAAGCGCGCCATCACGCGCGCTATCCCGCCGGGGCTGACCACGAAGCACAACAGGAAGCCGGTGGCGAAGCCTGCCAGATCGGCCACGATCTCCCACCCGATGCCGCCGAAAACGGTGAACAAAAGCTGGGTGCCGATCAGGAAGGCGATCATGCCAAAGGCGCGAAAACGGCTGTCCCCGGTGACAATAGCCCGTGTCCAGAGCAGCCAGGTGAAACCGCCGATCAGCCCGTAGACCGGGGGATAGCCGCCATAAAGCGGCGTATGCACCATCGGCAGCGCGGTATAGACCGCCGCCCCGGCCAGCGTCGCGCCGAAAAAGATCACCAGCACCGCCCACCAGCGAAACGCCTCTGCCACCATTTTCCCAAGCGCGAGCAGGATCACGATCACGAAGAGTGCGTGGGTCATGCTGGCATGGACAAAGGGATAAGTGACCAGCCGGATCATGTGGTTCAGCGGATAGGTCCCCTGTTCCAGCATGGCGCGCATCACGTCGGGGGCGAAGACGAACCGCTCCAGCGCTTGCAGACGCCAACCGATGGCGTCCGGCCCGCCGACAAGACCGCTGGCGCCGAGGGTCACCACCGCCTCCATCGCGATCATTGGCAGGGCGAGCGCCCAGACCACGGGCGGCAACGGGTTCAGCGGGGCGGCTTGGGTCATCGGGCACTCCTGCACAGGATCGGCGTCGCGGTTCGCGTCATTGACGCAACCCCGGGCCAGCGATAAGCCCAAGGCGCAACTTTGACCAGATGGGAGCATATCATGGCCGATGCGGTCCAAACGCCTCAGCCCACCTTCCCCCCGCGCATCTTCTCAGGGATTCAACCCTCGGGCGGACTGACACTGGGCAACTATCTCGGGGCGCTGAAGCGCTTTGTCGAGAAGCAGGAAGAAGGCATCGAAACGATCTATTGCATGGTGGACATGCATGCGATCACCGTCTGGCAAGACCCTGAAAAGCTGCGCCAGCAGACGCGCGAAGGGGCCGCCGCCTTTATCGCCGCAGGGATTGATCCGGCGCGGTCGATCCTGTTCAACCAATCCCAAGTGACCGCCCATGTCGAATTGGGCTGGATCTTCAACTGCATCGCCCGCATGGGGTGGATGAGCCGGATGACCCAGTTCAAGGACAAGGCCGGGAAGAATTCCGAGAATGTCTCGCTGGGCCTCTTCGCCTATCCGTCGCTGATGGCGGCGGATATCCTCGCCTATAAGGCCACGCATGTGCCGGTGGGGGATGACCAGAAACAGCATCTTGAGCTTTGCCGCGACATCGCGATCAAGTTCAACAATGACTATGGGGTGGAGTTCTTCCCCGTGGTAGAACCCGTGATCGAAGGTGCTGCCACGCGGGTCATGAGCCTGCGGGACGGCACCAAGAAGATGTCGAAATCCGATCCGTCGGACCAGTCGCGCATCAATCTGACGGATGATGCCGACACCATCTCAAAGAAAATCCGCAAGGCCAAGACCGACCCGGAACCCCTGCCCGACAGCCTTGACGGGCTGAAGGACCGGCCCGAGGCGCGCAATCTGGTGAACATCTACGCCGCCTTGGCCGGACACACGCCGGAACAGGTGATCCGCGATTACGCGGGGGCGCAGTTTGGGACGTTCAAGCCTGCCTTGGCCGATCTGGCCGTGGCGAAGCTGGAGCCGATCACGCTGGAGATGAACCGTCTGATGCAGGATCAGGGCGAGATTGACCGCATCCTTGGCGTCGGTGCCGAGCGCGCCGAGGCGATTGCGCGGCCGATTGTCGATCAGGTCTATGACATCGTGGGCATGATCCGCTCACGCCGTCGCTAAGGCGATGCGGGCGCTGGCGCGGCGATTGCTGACGCTGGCGCTTGTGGCGTCGCTGGTGTTCACGCTGTGGTCGGGGGCACGTCTGGCCACCGATCCGGCGCTGGCCATCTGGCGCGATGCAGCGGCGTCCGAAATCGTGGCGGCCACGGAAAGCGTCTTGGCTGAGGCTGCGACGGCTGAGGCTTTGGCGGCGCGGATCGCCGTGCATCTGGACGCAGACCCGCGCGATTGGGTGGTACTGGACGCGCTGACCGATCTGGCGCGGGAACGCTCCATCGAGTTGCCCCCCGATCTGGTGGACCGGCTGCAAGTCTTGCGGGCCGAGGATTCGGGGCTGCTCGCCACCGCGCAAAGCTGTGCCGCCTGTGTAATGGATGCGGGGGCCTGCACGGTGTCCTTGCTGCTTCTCTGCCGTGCGCCGGTGGACCTGACGCCGGTGGGCGATGTGGCGGGGATCGTGCGGGCGGGGACGGCGCATTTGGCAGGGACTGAGATTGACGAGATCGACCTTGGCCTGTCCATCGTCGGGCTTGGGGCCACCGCACTGGTGCTGTTTTCGGGCGGCACCTCGCTGTCGGTGAAGGCCGGCGCGGGCTTGGCCAAGGTGGCGCGGGGTGCGGGGCGGCTGTCGGACGGGTTGTCGGGCGTGATCCGGGTTGCGGTGCGCGACGGGGTGGATTGGGCGCGTCTGCCCGCCGTGCGGAATGCCGACGAACTGGCCGCCGCGATCCGCACCGATGCCTTTGCGCCGCTGTTTTCGACCGCCACCGACCTGACCCGCCTGCAAGGCGTGACCGGCACCGCGCGGGCGCTGCATCTGCTGCCGCTGGTGGATGGACCCGTCACCGCCCGCCGTCTGGCGAATGGGGCCGAGGCGGTGGGACCATCGCGGCTGATCGCCGGGGTGGACCTTGCCGGTCCCGCCCGAATGCTGCGCGCGACGGTGCGGTTTTCGGATGTGGCGGTGCAGTTTATCGGCGGGCTCTGCGCGTTCCTGTTGCTGATGGCGCAAGCGGTCGTGGGCGTGGTGAAATCCACAGCCCTGCGGATGGCGCGGCGGCGGCTGCGCGAGGATTAGCGTCCGACATTCCCCTGTCACATCGGCGTGGCATGGTCGGCTCGGGCCGTGGTGCACGTTGCCCGTCCGCGAACGGTGATCCTTCCCCGATCCCGTTTCCCCTTGCCCCTTCCGGTGTCCCCCTCGGCCGGAAGGGGTTTTCTCTGTGGCGCGATGACGTTGCGTCCTGCCCTTGCCACCCGCGCAGGGCGGCGGCATGATTGCGGCGAAGGAGAGCCATGATGCGGAAGTTTCTCGTCGTTCTCGACGACAGTCGGGAATGTCTGAACGCGATGCGCTTTGCCGCGCTGCGGGCGGCGAATACCGGGGGCGGGGTCACCATCCTGTCGATCATCCCGCCCGAGGAGTATCAGCACTGGATGGGCGTGGCTGACCTGATGCGCGCCGAAGCGCGGGAACGGATCGAGGCGCATTTTGAGGTCTTCGCCAAGTGGATGCGCGACCGAAAGGGGCTGAACCCCGAATTGGTGATCCGCGAAGGTGATCCAGTGACCGAGATTCTGGCGCAGGTGAAGGAAGACCCGCAGATCGGCGTCTTGGTGCTGGGGGCGGCGACGGAAAAATCCGGCCCCGGACCGCTGGTAACGGCGATGACCCGCAACTCCGGCAACTTGCCGATCCCGGTGACCATCGTGCCGGGGGACATGTCGAAGGAGCGGTTGGAGAGTATTAGTTAAGGGGGGTGACAGCCCCAGACTGTTGATGCGCCAACACTTCTTTTTTTCAACGCCTGCCAGAGGGACGCGCACGCACCGCGGGGTGGGTGCACGTATACGTGCGCCCGCCCCGTGGGGGCGGTGCGGGCGCGCCCCGATGCTTTGGGCATCGGGGCAATCCTGATCGTTGCGCTTAAGACGCTTAGCTAGGCCCCTCCCCAAACTTTAGAACCGTTCCAAACTTGACAGGCGCAGCAGCAAGGCGCATATCCGACTGGAACAGTCAGGGAATAAGCCATGTTCATCCAGACCGAATCCACGCCCAATCCGGCGACGCTGAAATTCCTGCCCGGTCAGACCGTGCTGGACCTTGGCACCGCCGATTTCCCCAGCGCCGAGGCTGCGGCCAAATCGCCCCTCGCGCAGCGCATCTTCGCGGCGGGTGGTGTGGCAGGCGTGTTCTTTGGCACCGATTTCGTCACCGTGACCAAGGCGGATGATGTGG
>CALRPK020000031.1:0-9186 GCA_943370015.1 Paracoccus haematequi | reverse complement strand
GATCAAGATGGCGATGTGGGCCCGCAACCCACCGCCCTTGTGGAAAGTGCTGTTGGTGCTGGGCGTCGTGGTCGGCTGCTTTGTCATCGTCGGCTTTGAAAAGCTGTTCGGCTGGCCCGACTGGCTGACCGTCAACGGCAAGGTGCGCTAGGGGCATATGCCCCGCCCCTTCGCGCCAACGGACATTCGCGCAAATTCGTGACTGGCCTCAGGGCTTTTGCCCCGATAGCCTTTCAGGTGTTTGCAGCGGTGGGGTCTGATCATGCGCGTTCTTCCGGTTCTGGTCGGTATTGCGGTCATCGCAGCGGCGGGGGGATGGGTGCTCTCGGCCCCGAAAACGCTTTCGCCGGAAACGTTTGATGGGCTGACCGCCGATCCCGCGCAGGGAGCATTGGTGTTCACCGCCGCTGGCTGTGCCTCGTGCCACATGGCCCCGAATGCGACCGGGGACGCGCAACTGGTGCTGGCGGGCGGGCAGCGATTCCCGTCGGATTTCGGCACCTTCATCGCGCCCAATATCTCCAGCGATCCTGAACACGGCATCGGCGGGTGGAGTGTGCTGGACCTCGGCAACGCCATCCAGCGCGGGGTCGCGCCCGATGGTAGCCACCTCTACCCCGCCCTGCCCTATGGCGCTTACGCCAAGATGGTGCCGCAGGATGTGGTCGATCTGCATGCCTATCTGACCACCCTGCCCGCCGATGCCACGCCGAACCAACCGCATGAGATCGGCTTTCCCTTCAACATCCGCCGCTCTTTGGGTCTGTGGAAGGTGCTCTTCACCGGGCAGGATTGGGCGGTTCAGGGCGATCTGACCGAAGAAGAAACCCGTGGCCGCTATATCGCCGAGGCTTTGGCCCATTGCGGTGAATGTCACACGCCGCGCAACGCGCTGGGCGGGCTCGACCGGTCACAGTGGCTGGCCGGTGCGCCTGATCCCTCGGGTCAGGGGCGTATCCCGGACATCCGGCCCTCGGCGCTGACTTGGTCCAAGGATGAGATTGTCGAATACCTGACCTCGGGCTTTACGCCGGAATATGACTCCGTCGGGGGACACATGGCGCATGTGGTGGACAATATGTCCAAACTGCCCGACAGCGACCGTCAGGCCGTGGCCGCCTATCTGAAGCGGGTGGACGGCTAAGACGCGTTTGGCCCGAGGACGGGTCTGACGAAGGGCGAGTCTGACCAGAAAAGTGGCATAAGACCGCCAGAGGTTGCGATAGCGCAATCCCTCTCCGGCTTGTGATTGCGGCGCCATGCTAAAGATGGTATCCATCGGCAAAACAAACACGAGCAGCAGTGCCAATCATGACCAAATTCACAGGCTGGGCCGCTTTTGCGGCGCTTATCGCATATCCATCGCTTGCCGCCGCGCAGGATTACGCCGGGGACCGGGCCTTTGGTCCGACCGGCGGGTTTGAGCTGGAGTATATCGGCACCGGCAATAAGGGCAGCGCCTATCTCGACGGCGATATTGACCTTATGCAGCGCGGTTTGCCCGCAGGCATGTGGTCCTTGGGCTTTGACCTTGGGGTGGACGCCACCTTTGACCTGTCCAAGGGCGATGACCGTTACGCGTTTTTCGGGGCCATCGTGGTGGATCCCGGCTTTGGCGAGATCGCGGTGGGCGCGCCGCGCAGCATTGGGTCCGTGCTGATTGACCGCCCGACCTTTGCCGGCAATCAGGCGCGTGACCGTGATCTGGACGCCGTGTTCCCGCCGATGTCTGACAGTCTGGCGAAGTCGCGTCAGGTGCAAAGCTTTGGCGCGCGCTACGAATCAACCTCGGGCGCGGTGCGCTATGGTGCGTCGCTGCAAAAGCTGGACGGTTTGGACGGCATGTTTTTGCAGGCCGGGGCGGAATACAGCTATGGCCAAGGCGCGGTCGAGGGTGTGATCGAAAAGCGCACGAATACAGACGGGCTGAACCTGACCGTGGGTGTTTCAGGTGCCGCGCAACAGGTGGATTACGCGCTGTATCTGGGCTTGCAGGATGGCGCGACCGATACCACTGGCGTGCAGGCGGGTCTTGGCTATGCCGTCTCTGACAGCCTGCGCGTCGGCGGCGATTTCGGCCTGCGCCAGACGCCGACGGACGAAAGCACCTACTACGGTGCCAGCGCCGAATACAGCTTCGACAGCGGCGTCTTCGCCCAAATCGGCGTCAGCGACGGCAACGACACCCGCGTGATGTGGGACGCTTCGATCGGGTTTGATTTTTGAGGGCAAAAGTCCCCCGGCAGACACAGGGCCATCCTCCGGGGTGGCCTTTTTCGTTTGGGCTAAGCAGCGGCATGCTGGCCTGCAAATCGATTGAAAACCACGCCCGGTGACGCCATATTGCGTCAGCCAGCGTGGAGTATTGGTCAGATGCTGAACATCGTTGCAGATCATGGGATGTTTTCGCCCGATCGGATCGCCGGGGCGCTGCGGACCACCAAGGAAGAGGTCGCGCAGAGTGCGGGGCTTGGACGGGATGCCGTGTTGCGGCAGGACCGGGTAAATTCGGTCGAGACCCAGAAACGCCTGCGCGAGATGGTCGAAATCCTCAACCGGATCGAACCCCGGTTCGGCTCGGGGCTTATGGCCTATGCCTGGTATCGATCACAGCCCTTGTCGGGTTTCTCTGGCCTGACAGCCATGCAACTGACCGGCATGGGGCGCGCGGCGGATGTGATGGCGTTCATCGATGCGGTCGATGCCGGGGTGCATGCCTGAGTGCGCTATCAGGGCCTGCTCTATCGCTGCTTAAACCCGATTTTCGCCGCTGATCCCCTGTCGGGTGAAGGCGCAAGACGCTTTGGCGGTCGCTTCAACCAAAAGGGCACGGCGGCGCTCTACACGTCCCTGTCCATCGCGACGGCAATCCGCGAGTCACAACAGGTCGGCACGCTGCAACCGACGATTCTGGTCAGCTACACTGCCGATCTCCGCCCGATATTCGATGCCACCTCACCGCAGGCGCTGGCTGACTACGGCGTGACCTTGGTGGGTCTCTCCGCAGAGGATTGGCGCGATCAAATGCGCCTGTCTGGCATGTCGAACAGCCAAAGCTTTGCTCAACGGTTGATGCCGACGGCTTTCTCTGCATGCAGGTTCGGTCCTTTGCCAAAGGCGCGCAGGACAGCGACATCAATATGGTGCTGTGGGCGTGGCAGCGCCCTGATGCCCGGATCACGCTGATTGATGAGGAAGGGCGTCTGAACCGACCTTCGGTCTAGACTGCCGAAATCCCCTCACCCCCGCCCCAGATTCTCCAGCCGCGCCGCGCGCATGCGGGCGAAATCGTCGCCGGCGTGGTAGCTGGACCGCGTTAAAGGCGTGGCCGAGACCATCAGGAAGCCTTTGCCATAGGCTGCCGTCTCGTAGCTCTTGAATTCCTCGGGCGTCACAAAACGGTCGATGCGGTGGTGTTTTGGCGTCGGTTGCAGGTATTGCCCGATGGTCAGGAAATCCACATCCGCGGCGCGCATGTCGTCCATGACTTGCAGGACGGATTGGCGGTCCTCACCCAAGCCCACCATGATGCCGGATTTGGTGAACATCGCGGGGTCAAGTTCCTTGACCCGCTGCAACAGGCGCAAGCTGGTGAAATAGCGCGCACCGGGGCGGACTTCGGGGTAAAGGCCGGGGACGGTTTCCAGATTGTGGTTGAACACATCAGGCCGCGCTTCGACGACCTTTTCCAGCGCCTCAGGCCCGCATTTCAGGAAATCGGGTGTCAGGATTTCAATCGTGGTGCCGGGGGCGCGGTGGCGGATGGCACGGATGGTCTGGGCGAAATGTTCGGCCCCGCCATCCTCAAGATCATCGCGGTCGACCGAGGTGACCACCACATGGTTCAGCCCCAACTCGGCCACGGCATGGGCAACGCGTCCGGGTTCAAAGGCATCAAGGCTTTGCGGCTTGCCGGTCGCCACGTTGCAGAAGGTGCAGCCACGGGTGCAAATCTCACCCATGATCATCATGGTGGCGTGGCCCTGGCTCCAACATTCGCCGACGTTGGGGCAGCCTGCCTCTTCACACACTGTGACGAGTTTCTTTTCCTTCAGGATGTCGCGGGTTTTCTTGTAGCCCTCGGATGTGGGGGCCTTGACGCGAATCCATGACGGCTTTTTGGGCTGTTCATTGTCGGGGCGATGCGCCTTTTCGGGGTGGCGCTGGTCAGGCAGTTTCAGGTCGCGCAACGGGCATCCTCCCCAATGACGTTGGATCACGACATAGGACGATCCTGCCCCTGTTGCAACGCTTTGGCGGGGCGTGGGCCCTTGCGCGCCACGCATGGCAGCCCCCCGATTGACCCAAATCATGGGACAGCCCGATCTTGTGCGCTACCCCAAGGCGGTGCAATCTGGGGGCATGACGATGGGACTGGTTGAGCTTTGCATCGCGATCTTTGTGCTTCTGGTGACGCCGGGGCCGACCAATACGCTGTTGCTGATCGGCGGGAGCGAGCGGGGACTGGCCCGCGCCCTGCGCCTGATCCCCTATGAGATTGCGGGATACCTGAGCACGGTGCTGCCCTTGGCGCTGGCAGGCAACGCGCTGTTGGACAGCCTGCCCGGTCTGCGCGCGGCGGTTGCCTTGGTGGCGGGGCTTTGGGTGGCCTATCTGGCGGTGAAGCTGTGGCGTCTGCCGCAGGTGATGGCAGCGCAGGCTTCGGTGACGGGGCGGACGGTGTTCACGACCACGCTGCTGAACCCCAAGGCGCTGATCTTCGGGCTGGTCCTGCTGCCGCACCCAGAGCATCTGGCGCTGAATATCGGCATCTTTGTCGGACAGATTCTGATCGTGGCAACAGGCTGGGCCGCGCTGGGGGCGATCATCGGCCATGGCGCCAAAGGCCAGCAGGGGCGCGACTGGATGCCCCTGCTGCGGCGTGCGGCGGCGGTGTGGTTGGCCTTTATCTCGGTTACGCTGATCCTGCGCGGGATTGGCGCGGCGTAAGGGTCAGCCCCCGAAGACCTAGCCGATGCGTGGGCCTGATGGGCCATAGCGTTCGTCATAATGCCGCTTCAACCTTTGTAGCGCGATGCGCAGCACGATCTTGCCCGACCGCGCCGCCCAGCCCATGCGGCGTTCGGCCATCTCCAACCCCTCAAGGAAACAGCAGCAACGCAGCACCACATCGCCCAGACCGGGGCCAAGGTCTGTCAAGGCCGCCACCACCCGGTCACGCGCGGCGCGGGGGCCTTCGGCCATGCCATTGTCGGATTGAAAGCCGCCACGATCCGCGCCCGTGAGGAAACGGTCCCAATTCTGCGTCACGCGCGGTCCCATCTGTGCCATTTCAAAGTCGATACGGATCTGATCGGCGGCGCGCATCAGTTCAGGCTCCAGATACACCCGCCCATCCTTGTCGCGCTTGCGCCCCAGCACGGCCACCGGGCTTTCGGCGGCGTTGTAGCGGATGCGGCGCGGACCGTCGGGCGTGTCCAGTGTGCGCGTGGCAAAGTCGCGGTGTTGCGCGCCATGCAGCGTGCCGGGCAGATCCGCCCCTGCCGCGATCAGCCGCTTGCGGGCCGCGCGCCCGGCGGGGGTCAGCGCATAGGCCGCCACCCTGCCCGACCGGATGCAACTGATCCAATCCTTCAGCGCAAAGGCCTGCGCCACGGCACGGTCCAGCACGGCCAGACGGACCGCCTGCCCCGCGCCGGTTTCGCGCAGCACCACGGCGCGGTCCATGTCGGGGGCGACGACCAGCACGACCTGCGGTTCGGCCAGAAACGGCAGGATGCGCAGCGCCTCGGTCATCAGGCGGCTGTCGGACAGGGCAAGCGTATCGCCGCGCGGCGACGCCGTGGCGTCAAGGGGCAAGGGCTCGGCCCCGGTGGGGGACGAAAGCGTCGGGTCGGGTCTGGGGGCAGACATGGCGTTCTCCGCATTGGGGGGGGACGCACCGCCCGCCCCGCTGCCCGGCGGATGGCCCTGCGTCTGACTGGTCAGCCGCAGCAGCGCTTCGTCCACCAGCGGATCATCGCGCCGGTTTTCATAGCGTCGCACCTGCCGCAGCACGGTCGAGGCATGGCATCCGCGTTGCCGCGCCAGTTCCCGCAAGGACAGACCGTCGCCCGTATGGACGAGATAGGCCTGCACCCCTTGCGGCAACCAGTCCGGCAAGTCGGGAGTCGGGTTCGGGACGGGAGTCCTGTCTGCAGCCAATGTCATCGGTATTCCCACATCCACAAAGTTATCCACAACCAGAGCGTGCATTGGTTACTTGACCGTTAACACTGGCGGCAAATCCCATACTTCCTTTCAAAAACTAAACAAAACCGAAGGCAGCGCACGCCAAAGCCTAAGGCGCGCGCAACGCCAAGTTGTGCGGGTATAGGCTGATGGCTTGTCCCTTGCCCTCAGGTGCCATGATGAATGCCCTTTCGCCCAGCCGGTCCCCCAGCCTGCCCATCCCCCAACCCGGGGCGGACACACCAGCCGAAGACAGCCCGCGCCGCCCGCGCCTTTTGATGCGCGCCGCGCGGATTGGTTTGCAGGACTACCGCCGCGACCGCGACCTGCGCCGTATCCTGCCGCAGACGCTGTTCTCGGCCTTGAAATCGGCCTCACCCGAGGCGGCGCTGGTCATGATGGCCGCCCAAGGGGCCGCGCTGTTGGAGTGGTTGACCGAAGAAGAAGCCCGCATCGAAACCGCCCGCCTCGCGGCAACCGCTGGCTATTCGCCGCTGCGCCATATCGAGGTGATGATCGCGCTTCTGGCGGAAAAGCGACTGACGCGGGCGGTGTGACATCACAGTCGCGCGGGGCAAGCGACCCGCGCGTGTCGGGACGCTGGACCCATGCCCGCCCGTGCGCCTAACGCACGGGCCGTGCCCGCCCTGCCGGGGGCGGGCGCGCAAAGGGCGCACCCGCCGGGCGGGCACGCCCCGTGCCTGACAGGATGTGACTGCTGACAGCCCCTTGCGGCTTCGTTGCCTCAGCCGCAATCGGACCGGCGGAAACGTCCATCGGGACGTTTCCGTGTCGGTCCTCTCGGCAGTCCTGCGTCGTGACTGTTCGAACCTTAAATGAAAGCGTCGGGCATCGAGGCCTTGCGCTGTGCGACAAAGGCGTCCAGCGCCTCGCGCGTGCCTTCGTCCAGGTGCGGCTGCTGGTAATCGCCCAATTGCTTGGCCACACGTTCGGCGGCAAGCTGCATCGTGTCGCGGCTGCCCTCTTCGGCCCAAGTCTCAAACGGCTTGTAGTCGAACAGGTCCGACCGCCAGAAGGCCGATTTGAAATTGGCCTGCGTGTGTTCGCAGCCCAGATAGTGACCACCCGGACCAACCTCACGGATCGCGTCCATGCCTTGTCCGTTCGTGTCCATGATGATGCCTTGGGCCAGATGGTGCAGCGTGCCCAACTGATCGGCATCCATCACGAATTTCTCATACGAGGACACAAGGCCCCCCTCCAGCCACCCACAAGCATGCAGCATGAAGTTCACGCCCGACAAGAGCGCCATGTTCAGGCTGTTTGCGGTTTCGTAAGCCGCCTGCGCGTCGGGCAGTTTTGAGCCGCAGAACGACCCGCCCGACCGATAGGGCAAGCCCATCCGCCGCGCCAACTGGCCTGCGCCATAGGTGATGTGGCTGGCCTCGGGCGTGCCAAAGGTCGGCGCGCCGGAGTTCATGTCGATCGAGGTCACAAAGGCCCCAAAGATCACCGGCGCACCGGGGCGGATCAGTTGGCTATAGGCAACACCCGCCAACACCTCGGCCAGCACCTGCGTCAGGGTGCCCGCCACCGTCACCGGGGCCATCGCACCGCCGACGATAAAGGGCGAGATGATGCAGGCCTGATTGGCCTTTGCGTAAACCTCCAAGGCCCCCATCATGATCCCGTCAAAGGTCAACGGGCTGTTGATGTTGATGAGCGAAGTCATCACCGTGTTCTGATCGACGAAATCCGACCCAAACAGGATCTTCGACATTTCCACCGAATCCTCGGCACGGCTGGGTTCGGTGACCGATCCCATATAGGGCTTATCGGACAGCACCATATGCGCGTGAAGCATGTCGAGGTGGCGCTTGTTCACGGCCACATCGGTGGGTTCGCAAACCGTTCCGCCGGAATGGTGCAGCCATTTCGACATATAGCCCAGTTTCACGAAGTTCTGGAAATCCGCGATGGTGGCATAGCGCCGCCCGCCCGCGATATTGCGCACGAAGGGGGGGCCATAAACCGGGGCCAGCACCAGATTGCGACCGCCCACCTCAACATTACGCTCCGGGTTGCGGGCGTGTTGGGTGAAGGACGACGGCGCCGTCGCACAAAGTTTGCGCGCCAGACCGCGGGGAATACGGACGCGTTCACCCTGCACATCAGCGCCCGCCTCTTTCCACAGCCGCAGCGCGCCGGGGTTTTCGACGAAATTCACGCCAATCTCTTCCAGAACGGTATCGGCGTTCCATTCGATGATTTGCAGCGCTTCTTCGTTCAGGATCTCGAAGTTCGGGATGTTGCGCTGGATGTATTTCGCGGTCTCAAGGCTGACCGCCGTGCGCTCTGCCCGCCGGGCCGAGCCACCGCCGCCGCGCACCCGCCGTCCGCCTGTCGCCGCAACATCCATGTCGCCCATCGTCTCTCTCCATCACCAGCCGCAGATGCGGCGCATGTGATCCCGCTTATGCGCCAGACCGCGCCCGATGCGCCCGCCGAATACGGCGCTTGCGGCGCAAAAACGACATCGCCCCGCGTCGCAAGTGACCTATGGGCCGGAAAAGGAACGGCCCCCGGTGGGGAACCGGGGGCCGTTTTCCTGCGTCGTGTTGACGGCTTAGCGATAGAGCAGCGATTTGCCATTGGCAAAGAGATGCACTTTCGCCGGATCAGCCGCCAAACGCACAGTTTTATAGCGCAGTTCGGGATGAATCCCCGGCAGTTTGGCGATCACCTGCGACGCCTCCCCTTGGCGCTTGAAGTACAACAGCGTGACTTCGCCCAAGGCTTCGGTAATCTCGACCTCACCGGTAAAGGCGGCCTCGCCGTCGGTGGCAAGCAAATCCTCGGGCCGCATCCCGACATTCACGCGCAGGCCCTTGTCCGCCGGAGTGGTGGGAACGTGCGACCGCGCCATGCCGCCATTGTCCAGCTTCACCACCGTCTGCGCGCCGGTTTCCACCACTTGACCTGCCATCAGGTTCATCGCGGGGCTGCCGATGAATTGCGCGACAAACTCATTCT
>CALRPK020000030.1:0-9373 GCA_943370015.1 Paracoccus haematequi | reverse complement strand
ACGGGCAATATCGTGTTTCCGGGCTTTACCGCGCCGAAACTGGTCTGGGTGCGCCGGCATGAGCCTGCGGTCTGGGACCGTGTTGCCAAGGTGCTGCTGCCCAAGGATTACCTGCGCCTCTGGCTGACGGGTGAGCATGTGGCGGAAATGTCCGATGCCGCCGGGACAAGCTGGCTGGACACGGGCGCGCGGGATTGGTCGGATGACTGTCTGGCCGCAACCGGGCTGTCGCGGTCGCATATGCCGCGTTTGGTCGAAGGATCGGATGTGTCGGGCACGCTGCGCGATGCTTTGGCCGCGCGTTGGGGTCTGCCCAAGGGCGTGGTCGTGGCCGGGGGTGGTGGCGACAATGCGGCGTCGGGGGTTGGCGTCGGTGTGGTGCGGGCGGGGGATGCGTTTGTCTCGCTCGGCACCTCGGGTGTGCTGTTTGCGGCGAATGACGGCTATCAGCCCGCGCCGGAAACCGCGGTGCATACCTTCTGCCATGCCTTGCCGAACACATGGCACCAGATGGGCGTGATCCTTGCCGCGACCGATGCGCTGAACTGGTATGCCGGGTTGGTGGGCGACAGTGCTGCCAATCTGACGGGCGCGCTGGGCGGTCTGCAAGCGCCGGGGAAAACGCTGTTCCTGCCCTATCTGGGTGGTGAGCGGACCCCGTTGAACGACGCCGCCATTCGCGGGGCTTTTCTTGGGCTGGAACACGCCACCGACCGCGCCGCAGGAACCCGCGCTGTGCTGGAAGGCGTGACCTTCGCCATCCGCGACAGCCGCGATGCGCTGGCCGCCACGGGGACCAAGCTGGAACGCCTGATCGCCGTGGGTGGCGGCACGCGGTCTGACTATTGGCTGCGGGCGATTGCGACGGCGCTGAACGTGCCGGTGCAACTGCCTGTCGCCGGGGATTTCGGTGGGGCCTTTGGCGCGGCGCGTCTGGGCCTGATGGCCGCGACAGGCGCAGGGGCCGAGGTGTGCACCCTGCCCCCCATTGCCCGCGTGGTCGAACCCGATGCCGCGCTGACCCAAGCCTTCGACGCGGGCCATGCCCGTTATCGTGCCGCACAAACCGCCATCCGAGGACTGAAATGACCGATTTCTTCAAGGGCATCCCCCAGATCAAATACGAGGGGCCCGACAGCACCAATGAATTCGCCTTCCGGCATTACAACCCGGATGAAATCCTTATGGGCAAGCGCATGGAGGATCACATGCGCTTTGCCGTCGCCTATTGGCACAGCTTTGCTTGGCCGGGTGGCGACCCCTTTGGCGGTCAGACCTTTGAACGTCCGTGGTTTGGCGACACGATGGCCTTGGCCAAGCTGAAAGCCGACGTGGCCTTTGAGATGTTCGATATCCTCGGCGCGCCGTTCTATTGCTTCCACGATGCCGACGCGCGTCCCGAGGGCGCGACCTTTGCCGAAAGCCTGCGGAACCTGAACGAGATCGTCGATTACCTTGGCGAAAAGCAGTCCAGCCACAAAACCCAGCTTTTGTGGGGCACGGCGAATATGTTCAGCCATCGCCGCTGGATGTCGGGCGCTGCCACCAACCCCGACCCGGATGTCTACGCCTATGCCGCCGCGAACGTGAAGGCGAACATGGACGCCACGCACAAGCTGGGCGGGGCGAACTATGTGCTGTGGGGCGGGCGTGAAGGCTATGAAACGCTCTTGAACACAGACCTGAAGGCCGAGCGTGAACACGCGGGCCGCTTCCTGCAACAGGTGGTCGAGTATAAGCACAAGATCGGCTTCAAAGGCGCGATCCTGATCGAGCCGAAGCCGCAGGAACCGTCCAAGCATCAGTACGACTACGATGTGGCCACTGTTTATGGCTTCCTCGTGCAGTTCGGGCTTGAGAAGGAAGTGAAGGTCAACATTGAACAGGGTCACGCCATTCTGGCCGGGCATTCGTTCGAGCATGAAATCGCCCTTGCCTCGGCTTTGGGGATTTTCGGGTCGATCGACATGAACCGGAATGACTATCAGTCGGGCTGGGATACGGACCAGTTCCCGAACAACCACGCCGAAAAGGCGCTGGCCTTCTATGAAATCCTGCGGGCGGGTGGCTACACCACCGGCGGCACCAACTTTGACGCCAAAGTGCGGCGTCAATCGCTGGATGCAGAGGATCTGATCCTTGCCCATGTCGGCGGGATGGACACCTGCGCCCGCGCGTTGAAATCCGCCGCTGCCCTGTTGCAGGATGGTGCGTTGGAGGATGCCCGCAAGGCGCGTTACGCTGGATGGGAAACCGCCCCGGCGCAGGCGATGCTGAAAGGCAGCCTCGAGTCGGCCGCCGCCCGTGTCACAGCCGAAGGTCTGGAGCCCAAGCCCGTCTCTGGCCGTCAGGAACGGCTGGAAAATCTGTGGAACCGCTTCATCTAAGCAGTACCACTGCAACGTCAGTCAGGCGGCGGTGCGACACTCGCACCGCCGTCTTGTCATGAAAGGGAGGACGCCATGACCTATACCGCCGCTGAAGACCGCTATTCCAAGATGGTCTACCGCCGCTGCGGCACATCCGGGCTGAAACTGCCCGCCATCAGCCTTGGCCTGTGGCACAACTTCGGCCATGACACGCCGCATCAGGTGAAGCGCGACATCTGCCGCACCGCCTTTGACCTTGGGATCACGCACTTCGACCTTGCCAACAACTATGGCCCGCCCCCCGGCAGCGCCGAAGAGGCGTTCGGTGAGATCCTGAAAACCGATTTCGCGGGCTACCGGGATGAGCTGATCATTTCCTCTAAGGCCGGATACCACATGTGGAACGGCCCTTACGGCGAATGGGGAAGCCGCAAGTATGTGATTGCGTCCTGTGACCAAAGCCTGAAGCGGATGGGTCTGGACTACGTCGACATCTTCTATTCCCACCGTTTCGATCCCGAAACGCCGCTGGAAGAAACCATGATGGCGCTGGATCACATCGTGCGGTCGGGTCGGGCGCAGTACGTCGGCATCTCGAGCTACAACAGCCAGCGCACGCGCGAGGCGCATGCCATCCTGAAATCGCTGGGCACGCCGCTGCTGATCCACCAGCCCAGCTACAACATCCTGAACCGCTGGGTCGAACATGACGGGCTGAAGGACACGCTGGCAGAGTTGGGGGTTGGCTCCATCGCCTTTACCCCGCTGGCGCAGGGCATCCTGACCAAAAAGTATCTCGGTGGCATCCCGCAAGACAGCCGCGCCGCGCAGGGGAAATCCCTTGACCCCGCGACAATCACCGAAAGCGCGCTGGCCTCTGTGCGGGCGCTGGATGCCTTGGCACAGGCGCGCGGACAGACCTTGGCGCAGATGGCGCTGGCTTGGGTGCTGCGCGAAGGCGGGATCACGACCGCGCTGATCGGCGCGTCGCGCCCGGAACAGGTGATCGACTGCGCCGGGGCCATCCAGAATCTGGACTTCACGTCCGACGAACTGGCGTCCATTGACCGCATCGCCCGTGAGGAAGACATCAACCTTTGGGCGAAATCCTCTGCCGACTGATCGGAATATGATCAAAAATTGTGCGATTTTCGGGCAGCAGATCGTGTCGAATCTGGTGCCTGTTTGTTTTTTGGTCCGTAACCCGCCACACCTGCGCAAATCAGTGCCGATTTTCCTATCTTTTCGTATAGTCGTCGGGTGTGGCGGAGGGACAGACAATGCAACCCGAAACGACTCAGGCGTTTCGACACGTACGCAATTTGAGGGTGATCTCTTTTTCACCCTCCGTTCGGGTGGCGCTGGGCACGCTGGCCACCGTTCTCAACCTGCCGCGGGCCACGGTTTCGGAATTGCTGGAACGTAGCCCGGTGCTCTTGCCGGTCCCCCCAGGACAGGATCCGCGGCGTCTGCGCGGGTTTCTGATGGCGATGGGCCTGCGCGTGGCCGATTGCCATCCCGCGCTTGAGGGCTGCGTTGACCTGTGCCTGCAACCCAAGGCCGGCACCGAGATTGACCCGCTCGTCATGGTGTTGCTGCCGCTTGTGCAAGCTGTCCTTCCCCTGTCCGAAGCTGCGCTGCGGGACGGTTTGGCAGCGCCGGACGGGTTGATCCTGCCCGCGCTGCCTGCGGTGCTGGCTGAACGGCTGTGCCGTCGGTTGCGCCGGGTGCGTCAGGTTTCTGTACTGCAATCCTGCACCAACGACTCCTTGCATGACGTCTTCGCCCCGCAATCGGGCTTGTTCGGCCTGTCCGCACATCTGCGGCTGTTGGGCTATAACGAAGACCCGCAGACCGGGGCGCTGGCGGCAGGGCTGGATCGGCATGTTGCCGGACATCTGGCGCGCCGCTTTCCGCAGGCCCGCATCATCGACCGGGCGTTCCAGCGGTTCGACCTTTTGCTGTCGCGCATTTACACGCCGGTCAGTGATGACATTGCGGATTTCCTGACGGCGCGGACAGGATGGGGCAGGGACCGTTTTGATCTGGTGTCGCCTGCGATGCCGCTGCGATTGGAAACCGGGCTGCTGCGGTCCAGTGCCCTGCGGTTTCGGCAGGATTACGCGGCCATCGGTTTGCCAACCTTCCTGACGTTGTCGCGCCCGCTGCCCGCCTAAGCACATCGCGGCAAGAATAGGGCAATTGGCTAAAACCGCCCTCCCTTAACCACCTGTTGAGCGTGACGCCCCACGCTTGGCCTTGGGTGTGACAGAATGGGACGATGGGAATGGCTGCGCAGGGCAATGCCGCGCCGATCCTCATCAAGCGTAAGAAGATCATCAATGGCGGTGGCCATCACGGCGGGGCTTGGAAAGTTGCCTATGCCGATTTCGTCACCGCGATGATGGCCTTCTTCATGCTGATGTGGCTCTTGAACGCGACGACGGAAAAGCAACGCAAGGGGATCGCGGATTTCTTCAATCCGACGATCCCGGTGAACCGCATTTCGGGCGGGGGAAATGGGGCATTCGGGGGGGATTCCGTCACTTCGGAACAGACCTTGGCGCAGAACGGCACCGGGGCAAGCGCAACCGCCCCGGCAGAGGATCAGCAGGCCCGTGGCGAACTGGGCGATGCCACCGCACAGGCGGCTGAGACCGAGGCGATGGAGGCGCTGGAACAGGCGCTTCTGGCCCGCAGCGGCGAAAGCATGACGATGGAGCGTCTGTTGCGCCATGTCGTCACCCGCGTCAGCGACGAAGGTCTGATCGTCGAACTCTTCGACCTGCCCGACGCGCCCCTGTTCGTGGGCGATAGCGCGGAGCCGACCGAGGGCGCGCGTGCTTTGGTGGCAATGGTGGCCGATGTCTTTGCGCTGGCCACGAATGAGGTGGCGGTGAACGGGCATGTCCGATCCTACCCCGCCCCCTTGCGCGAAAATCCCGTCTGGTCGCTGTCTGCCGCGCGGGCCGAATCGATACGGCAGGCTCTGCAAGGGGCCGGTCTGGACCCGCCGCGCCTGCAACGGGTGACCGGATTTGCCGACCGCAAGCCGGTGACCACCAATCCGACGGCCCAGCGCAACAACCGGATTGAGGTGATCTTGCTGCGAAACAGTCGCTGACTTCGCTAAAATTCACGCCATTAGGGCAAAGTTAAGCCTGCGCGCGCAGGGTGGCCGCATCACGGTCAACCCCGGCCCCATCATGGCCGGCACCAGAAGGGCGCGCTATGTCGATTTCCTCTTCCCTCAACGCAGGTGTGACGGGTCTTGCCTCCAATGCCAGTCGGCTGGCGGCGATTTCCGACAACATCGCGAATTCCGGCACCTATGGTTACAAACGCGCGGCGGCGGAGTTTGAAAGCATGGTCCTGACCGGTGCCGTCGGCGGCGGTGCCTATACCGCGGGCGGCGTCCGGGCCAATACCAAGCGGATCATCGATGAAAGCGGGGCCTTGGTCGGCACGTCCAACGCCCTTGATCTGGCGGTGACCGGGCCGGGGCGCGGGATGATGCCGGTGATCCCGGCGGTCAAGATGGGCGGCAACGTCGCCGATTCGCCGATGATGATGACCACGACCGGCGCTTTCCGCACCGATGCCAATGGCGTGTTGATGACGGATTCGGGCTTGGTTCTGCTGGGCTGGCCCGCCAATGCCGATGGCACGATCCCCAATTTTCCGCGCGACACGGCCAATGGGCTGGAACCGGTGGTGATCAACTCCAATCAGACGGCGGGCGATCCGACGACCAAGCTGTTCCTTGGCGTCAACCTGCCCGCCACCCAGACCGAGGCGAGGGCAAGCGGCGATACCCTGCCCCTGTCGGTGGAGTATTTCGGCAATCTGGGGACGTCCGAGTCGCTTGAGATTTCGTTCAAGCCGACGATCCCGGCGAATGGCAGTTCCAACACCTGGACGATGGAGATCCGGGATTCCGCGCAGGACAATGCGCTGATCGGGTCATACCGGCTGGAATTTGACTCCAGCCGTGGGTCGGGTGGCACGCTGGCCGCCGTCACCACCCTGTCAGGCGGGGCCTATGATCCGGCGACAGGGGCCTTGGCCCTGACCGTGGCGGGGGGGCCGCTGACCGTCACCTTGGGCAGGCCGGGGGATGCGGACGGGTTGACCCAACTGTCTGACAGTTTCGCCCCTGTGGCCCTGACCAAGGATGGATCGCCCGTCGGCAATCTGACCGGGGTTGAGGTGGATGAGAATGGCTATCTGACCGCCAGCTATGACACGGGCTTTGTCCGCCGCATCTACCAGATTCCGTTGGTGGATGTGCCGAACATGAACGGCCTGACATCGCTGTCGAACCAGACCTATCAGGTCTCGCTCGGGTCGGGGTCGTTCTTTCTGTGGGATGCCGGGACGGGGCCGACCGGAAAGCTGGTGGGATTCGCGCGTGAAGGATCGGCCACCGATGTGGCGGCAGAACTGACCAACCTGATCCAGACGCAGCGCGCCTATGCCTCGAACGCCAAGGTCATCCAGACCGTGGATGAGATGCTGCAAGAAACCACCAATATCAAACGGTAAGCCATGTCCCTGTCCTCTGCCTTTTCCGCCGCTGTGTCGGGGCTGTCGGCCAATGCGCGCCGCGCCGAAGTGGTGTCGTCCAACATCGCCAACGCCCAGACCCCCGGCTATGTCCGCCGTCAGGTCGATCTTGCCCCCGCCGGGCCAGAGGTTGGGCGCAGTGGCGTGCAGGTGCGTGGCATCAGCCGTTTGCAGGACGCCGCCCTCTTGGCCGACCGCCGTCTGGCACAGGCCGCCTCTGCCGGGGCCGAGGTGGCGGCGGGGTTCCTGAAAACGGCAGAGGCCGGTTTTGGCACGCCCGACCAGCCGGGATCATTGGGCGCGCGTCTGGCCCGACTGGACGCCGCCCTGACCACCGCCGGCGCCCAACCCGGCTCTGACGCGCGCTTGGCCGAGGTGCAGGGGGCCTTGTCCAGCCTGACCCACGGGCTGCGACAAGCGACAGACACAATCCAAGCCGCCCGCCAAACCGCCGACACCCGCATCGCGGCAGAGGTTGGGGTTCTGAACAGTGCGCTGTCACAGATCGACGCACTGAACAACCGCATCGCCGCCGACCGTGCGGCGGGCAATGACATCTCCCCTGTGCTGGATCAACGGCAGGCGCTGGTGGACCGCATCGCCACCATTGTTCCCCTGCGGGAGGTGGCGCGCGATCAGGACCGCATCGCGCTTTACACCACGGGCGGGGCGGTGCTGTTGCAGGACAGTCCCGCCAGATTTGACTTTGACCGCAGCCCGATGATCGGCGCAGAGGACACCACCTTGGGCGGTTTGCGCCTGAACGACCGCCCCTTGAACACGGCTGCGGGTGGCGTGCTGGATGGCGGCAGTCTGGGCGCGCTGTTCCGTCTGCGGGATGAGCTTGCCCCGCAGGCGCAGGCGCGGCTGGACCTTGTCGCCGCCGATCTGGCCGGGCGGCTGGCCGCGACGGACAATCACGCGGGCATGGGCTGGCTGACCGATCGGGGCCGCCCGCTTGATCCCGCGCGGCAGACAGGTTTGGCCGGACGGCTGGCGGTCAATGCGCGACTGGACCCCGCGCAAGGGGGTGCGCTCTGGCGGTTGCGGGACGGTCTGGCCGCCGCGCAGCCGGGGGCCTTGGGGAATGGCGGATTGCTGACCGCGCAAGCCGCTGGCCTTGCCGCAACGCCGGGGCGGCAATCCGCCTCTGGCCTGATGGCGGATCTTCTGGGCCAGACCGCGCAGGCGCGGCTGGATGCAGACGCGCAATCCAGTTTCGCCTCGGCGCGAACCACCGCGCTGGAGCAGGCGGAACAGGAAAAGGGCGTCGATACCGATGCCGAATTGCAGGATCTGATGCAGGTGGAACAGGCCTATGGCGCGAATGCCAAGGTGATCCAGACGCTGGACGATCTGATGAAACTCTTGCTGGGGGTGTGACATGGCGATGACTTCAATCGGTGATCTGGCGCAGACGCATTTCCTGCGCCGCCACACCGCCGCGACCAAGGCCGATCTGGATCGACTGACCGTTGAGGTCGCGACAGGCAAACCCGCCGATCTCGGCGCGCATCTGCGGGGCGATTTCACCGCTGTCTCCGCCATCGACAGCACGCTGACCTGCCTGCGCGCCTTTGCCAGCGTGACCGCCGATCTGTCTCTGCGGGCCGAGGCGCAGCAACGCGCCTTGGCCCATGTCGATGAGGCGGCAAGCGGGGCCGGGGCAGCGCTGGTGACCGCAGCTTATGGTGCGATTCAGGGCACCACGGCCGCAGGGCAGCAGGCACGCCAAGCGCTGGACGTGGCGCTTTCGGCGCTGAATCAACGGCTTGGTGACCGGGCGCTGTTTGCCGGGGCCGACAGTGGCGGGGCGGCGATCCTTGGGGCCGGGGCGATGATGGATGCGGTGCAGGCGTCCTTGGCCGGGGCAACCGATGCGCCTTCTGTGCTTTCGGCCGTTGAGACGTGGTTCGCCACACCCGATGGCTTTGCCGCCACCTACCTGGGGGCCGATGCCGCACCACCCTTGGCGATTGCGCCCGGTGAGACCGCCGGTTTGGACATCACCGCCACCGATCCTGCCCTGTGGGATACGCTCAAGGCGCTGGTTCTGGGGTCTTTGCTGGCCGATCCGGGCTTTGGCACGCCCGCAACTCGCGCAACCTTGGCGCAAAAGGCCGGGGAGTCGCTCGCCGGTCTGGCCACGGATCGTGCCACCTTGGCGGGTCGTCTGGGCAGCACCCAGCAACGGCTGGACGAAGCCGCCACCCGCAACAGCGCCGAAGCGTCGGCCTTGGGCATCGCACGCAATGACCTGCTGTCGGTCGATCCCTACGTCACCGCCACCCGCCTGCAAGAGACGGAGACCCGGCTTGAGATGATCTATGCCCTGACCGCCCGCCTGTCGCGCCTGTCGCTGTTGGATCACCTGTGATGCGGGTCTGGCTTTGGGTGCTGATGCTGCTGTCACTGGTCTTGCCTGCGGGGGCAGAGCC
>CALRPK020000029.1:0-9565 GCA_943370015.1 Paracoccus haematequi | reverse complement strand
AAAGCCCCGGCATTGTCCTCGGACCCGTCGATGCCATCGGTATCCGCCGCCAGCGCGGCAAAGGGCACGCCTTCCGCCGCAAGCGCCGTGGCCAGCAGAAATTCGGAATTGCGCCCACCCCGCCCCTTGGCGCGCAGCGTGACCGTGGTTTCCCCACCGGACAGGATCACCACGGGCCGCGCAAAGGGGCGGTTGCGCGCCGCCACCTCACGCGCGATGGCGGCATGGACGCGGCCCACATCGCGTGCTTCGCCTTCGATGGCATCGGACAGGATGACCGCCGGGATGCCCTGCGCTGTCGCCGTCGCAGCCGCCGCCTCCAGCGACAGGCGGGCCGAGGCGATGACGCGCACCTTATGCCCCACAAAGACGGCATCGCGCGGATCGGGGGCCAGTCCCTGTTCGCCCGCCAGCCAAGCGGACACCGTGGGGGGCAGGTCGATCCGCCAGCTTTGCACCATCGCGCGAGCCTCTGCGCGGCTGACGGTATCGGGGACCGTAGGGCCACTGGCCACCTGCGCCGGGTCATCGCCCGGCACATCCGACACGACCAGCGACACGACCCGCGCCGGGTGGCAAGCGGCGGCCAGACGACCGCCCTTGATGCCCGACACCTGCTTACGAATGGCGTTCATCACCGATATCGGCGCGCCCGAGGCCAAGAGCGCGCGGTTCAGCGCCGCCTCATCCGCCAGCGTCAGATCGCCCGGCGGGCAGGGCAAAAGGGCCGAACCGCCACCACAGATCAGCGCCACCACAAGGTCATCCGGACCAAGGCCGCGCACCGCGTCAAACAGCGCATTTGACGCTGCAAGCCCCGCCGCATCGGGCACCGGATGGGCAGCTTCCAACACGCGGATATGCTGCGTCGGGCAGGCGTAACCGTAGCGGGTGACCACCATGCCCTCGACCGGACCATCCCAAAGCCGCTCAAAGGCTGCGGCCAATTGTGCCGCCCCTTTTCCCGCGCCAATCACGATGGTCCGCCCCTTGGGCCGCTCCGGCAGATGCGCAGCCAGCGCGCGTTCGGGATCAGCGGCGGCGACGGCTGCGTCAAACAGGGATGTCAGGAACTGCCGATCCTCCGGCGTCACAGGGCCACATCCGCGACAAAGACGCCGTCAATCCCGCCCTCCATCTCTGCCACCAATCGCGCGCCAACGGCCTTGTGCGCCGGATCGTCCAGATAGGTATCCCGCACCGCCACATCGCGGAAGTCGAACCAGAAGAGGTCATTGAACCCGCGCACAACGGGCGTCTCGACCGACACATTTTCGAAATACCGGAAATCGAGGATGCCATCGATATGCCCCGACAGGGCGGCAAGGTCCCGGTAAAGCGCCTGTTTCGTTGCCGCAGAGGTGCCCGCGCGAAAGCGCAGGGAAACGATGTGACGGATCATGCCTTGTCCTTTTGCCCAGAGAACCGAGGTTTGCGCTTTTCACGAAAAGCAGCAAGACCCTCGGCGAGATCGGGCGAGGCGGCGGCGATGGTTCCGGCCAGCGCTTCGATCACGCGCTCACGCTCTTCGCCTTCGGCGGCGTTGATCATCATCTTGGTCAGTTCTATCGCACGGGGTGATCGCGCCCTCAGCCCTTCGGCCACCGCTTCGGCGGCGGCATGGCCCGCGCCTGTGGCCACGACCTGATCGACAATACCCAGACGCAGTGCCTCTTCGGCAGAGAAAACCTCACCCATCAGGGCCATGCGGCGCACGGCTTGCGCGCCAAAACGGCGAACCGCGCGCTGGGTGCCGGACCAGCCGGGGATAATGCCAAGACCGGTTTCAGGCTGCCCGATCTTCACCTGCGCCTCGGCAATCCGCAGATCAGCACAGGCCGCCAGTTCCAGCCCGCCGCCCAGACAGTGCCCATCCAGAACGGCGATCACCGGCTGGGAAAGCCGCGCCAGAGCATCAAAGGCGGCGTGCCCATCGCGGACCCAATGCCGCCCAAACGCCTCGGCGCTCCATCCCGACCAAGCGGAGATGTCGCCACCCGCGCTGAAGGATTTGCCGCCTTCGCCCGACAGGATGACCACAAAGGCATCCGACCGTTCGATCTGGCGGCAGAGAGACAAAAGCTCCTCCACCATCGCCGCATCCAAGGCGTTCAGCTTTTCGGCCCGGCGGATCGTCAGCCGGGCAACACCGTCGGCATAGGACAGATCAAGGCGCGGGTCCGTCACAAATCCAATCCCATCAGCTGGGGCTGGAACAGCCGCGCCTCCATCTGCCGCAGGTCAGGCGAGACCATCAGGGGTGTCGCCGCCTGATCCAGCACATCACGTTGCAGGTCCAGACCGGGGGCGAGTTCCGTGACCATCAGGCCATCCTCCACCAACCGCATCACGCAGCGTTCGGTGACATATGTGATGTGCTGGCCCTGCATCCGCGCCCGCCGCCCTGAAAAGCTGACCTGATCGACCTTGGGCACGATCTTGGCGATCTTGCCCTCTTTGTCGATCACCAACTTGCCGTCTTCGATCCGCATCTTGGCACCGGCATTGAAATTGCCGCTGAACACGATCTTCTTCGCCCGTGCCGTGATATCGACAAACCCGCCCGCCCCTGCCGTTCGGTGTGGTGTGGCGGACAGACGGCTGACGTTGACCGACCCTTCGGCATCAATCTCAAGAAATGAAAGCAGCGAGCAATCAAAGCCGCCCGCCTGAAAGTAGATGAACTGGTGGGGCGAGGCGACGAACGCCTCGGCGTTCGAAGCGCAGCCGAACTTGAAGTCCAACAGCGGGACGCCCCCGACGGCCCCCTGTTCGATCACCCAAGTGACCTTGCCGTGGTGGCCTTCCTCAAGCAACACGCGCGGTACGTTCGCGGAAATCCCAAAGCCGATGTTGACGGCCCAGCCCGACCGCACCTCCATCGCCACGCGGCGGGCGATGACCTTTGAGACGTTGAATTCCGGCGTGCGGAAGGTGTGCAGCGGACGGAAGAGCTCACCCGAAATCGCCGGATCATAGGGGGTGGCGGTGGTTTGCAATTGGTCGGGCGCTTCGACGATGACATCAACAAGAATGCCCGGCACCCGCACATCATGCGGCTTCAGCGTGCCTTGCGCCGCGACGCGACGGACCTGCGCGATAACGATCCCGCCGGAATTGCGCGCGGCCAGCGCCATTTCCATCGCGCCCAGCGTGGCACCTTCCTGTTCAAAGGTCAGGTTGCCGTTTTCATCAGCGGTGCTGGCGCGGATGATGGCGACATCCGGCTGGATCGCAGGGAAATGCAGCCATTTGTCCCCGTTGAATTCCACTTTGCGAACCAAGGGCGTCATGCGCGCCGTCTGGTTCATGGCGCAGCCGTCCTGTTCGGGATCGACAAAGGTATCCATGCCAACCTGCGTCAGAACCCCCGGTCGCTTGGCCGCCCCTTCGCGCAGCATGTCAAAGATGATGCCGGACGGAACGTTCCACGCGGCCAAATCTTCGGCCAGGATACGCTGCCAGATCAGCGGCGGTTCGGCATTGGTGGGTCCCGAGGGGTAAGAGCCGCCGATGATGCGGGAAATCATGCCCTTATGGGCGATGTGGTCAACGCCTTTGGTGCCGAACATATCACCAGCCGCAATCGGGTGGATGGTGGTCAGCCCGCGTGGCGCGCCTTCGGTCAGGAATCTTTCGCCCAGCGCCTTCAGCACCTCATCCGGGCACAAGAGCCCTGAGGAAGAGTTCACAGCCACCGTCGCCCCATCTGTCACAAGACGCGCCGCTTCGGCGGCAGACTTTACTTTTGACATGGGCCTCTCCTTCCGCGGTTGGCAATAAGTAACTAACCGGTTATAACGATACTGAGGATCAGCACGGAAGATCAAGCGACAAAATGGACGGAGTCCGTCGGTTTCGCACCCAAACGGCAGGGAAGGACAAAAGCCCATGAACATCATGTTCCAGAAGACCCACCAGCGTGCCTTCGGCACCTTCCCCCTGAAAGGAGAGGTCCTGCGCGCAGCCATCGAAGCGGCGATTTCCGTAGGGTATCGCGCCTTTGACACGGCGCAGATGTATGGAAATGAGGCTGTTACCGGCGCGGCCTTGGCGGAATGCGGTGTAGCGCGGGATGATCTGTGCATCACCACCAAGGTCGGCATTGATAACTTCACCGAAGCAACCTTCCTGCCCTCGGTCGAAGCATCGCTCA
The DNA here is from genome assembly GCA_943370015.1 of Paracoccus haematequi. Classification (GTDB taxonomy): domain Bacteria; phylum Pseudomonadota; class Alphaproteobacteria; order Rhodobacterales; family Rhodobacteraceae; genus Paragemmobacter; species Paragemmobacter haematequi_A. The sequence continues at coordinate 5,409 of CALRPK020000029.1, read as the reverse complement.
AGGCGCTGCAGGTCGCACAGGTCGATATCCTGTTGCTGCATTGGCCCACGCCCGGCGGCGACATTGCACTATCGTTGCGGCTGTTGCAGCAGGCGCATGATCGGGGGTTGGCCCGGCACATCGGCATCTCGAATTACACCGCCGCGATGATGCGGCAGGCGCGCGCCATCGTTGAGGCACCGCTTGTGACCAATCAGGTGGAATTTCATCCCTTGCTGGATCAATCAAAACTCTTGGCCGCAGCGGAAGAGACGGGGATTCCCCTGTCCTCCTATTGCTCTGTCGCGCGGGGTGAGGTGTTCAAACATCCGATCTTTGCCGAGATCGGCGCAGGCTATGGCAAATCCGCCGCCCAAGTGGTGCTGCGCTGGATTTTGCAAAAGGGTGTATCGATCAACACCATGTCCACCAAAGCCGACAACATCCGCGCCAACTTCGAAGTGATGGATTTCACCTTGTCCGCGATCGACATGGCGAAGATCGACCAGATGAGGGCGACAGGATACCGGATCGTGGGCCGCAACCTTGTGCCTTATGCGCCGGATTTTGACTGAAGGGAAAAGGGGCGGCACATGTCCGTGCCGCCCCAGATCGCGCATCAGCCGGGAGGTTGCCTAACGGTTGCCGCGGATCAGGTCCGCCGCCCGTTCGCCGATCATGATCGACGGCGCGTTGGTGTTTGATCCGACCAGCGACGGCATGGCCGAGCTGTCGCATATGCGCAGACCATCCATGCCGTGCACCCGAAGTTGCGGGTCAACCACCGCCATCGCGTCCTTGCCCATCTTGCAGGTGCAGGTCGGATGATACGAGGTGCGACCGTATTGGCGGGCATAGGCCTCATACTCCGCCTGTGTGCGCACGTTCTGGTCGGGAAAGCGGATCGCCTTGATGTACTTGTGCAGGGAGGGTTGGCTGAAAATCTCACGGCTGATCTTTACCCCCTCGACCGAGACGCGCAGGTCATCTGGGTGTCCAAGGAAATTGGGGTCCACGACAGGTGCCGCCTTGGGATCAGCCGACCGCAGGATAACCGATCCCCGCGATTTGGGCCGCAGGGTGTAGCTGTTCAGCGTGATACCAGATGAGCCTTTGGGCACGCTTGGCACGCCTGCCTCTGCCCCTGCGCCGCACAGGAAGTGGAATTGCAAGTCAGGATTGGCCTTTGACCCCGGCCCGTCCGCATACCAGAACGCCCCGCCTTCCACGACGTTTGACGTGACAGGGCCGGACTTGAACAGCGCATATTGAACCCCTGCCCACAGCGCCCAATGCGGTTTGTTGTATTTATCAAGGCTTTCGTGGCCCTTCAATTCGGCCACGATGTCGATCCCGAAATGGTCATGCAGGTTCTGCCCGACACCGGGCAAGTCCTGCACGACCGTAATGCCATGTTGGCGCAGATGGGCTGCCGGACCGATCCCCGACAGCATCATCAGCTTCGGGCTGCCGATGGCACCCGAGGTCACGATCACCTCGGACTCCGCCCGCGCGACGGTTGGGTTGCCGCCTAAGGCATATTCCACGCCAACCGCCCGCTGGCCCGCGAATACGATCCGCAGGACCAAGGCCCCGGTGATCACCGTCAGGTTCGCCCGCCCCATTGCGGGCCGCAGATACCCGACCGCCGCCGAGCAGCGCCGATTGCCGCGTGTGGTGGTTTGATAGATGCCCGCCCCTTCTTGCTGCGGGCCGTTGAAATCGGGGTTATAGGGCATCCCCAATTCCTGACAGCTTTGCACGAAAGCGCGGCTGAGCGGGTTGGGATCGGGGGTGTTGGACACGCCCAGCGGACCATCCGTGCCATGCCAGCCGCCCGACAGGATCGCGTTGCCTTCAGACCGCAGGAAATACTTCTGGATCTCTTTGAAGGACCAGCCGTCGGCCCCTTCTTCCTCGGCCCAGCGGTCATAGTCGGACGGGTGGCCGCGAGTGAAAATCTCAGCGTTGATCGACGACCCGCCGCCCAGCACGCGCGCCTGTGCATAGGGGATTTCGCGCATGTTCGCGTGTTTTTGTGGCGCCGTGACCAGACCCCATGTCAAAGGCCCCGTGGTCATCTTGGCAAAGCCCACCGGAACGTGGATCAGCGGATTGGTGTCCTTTCCCCCCGCCTCGATCAGGCAGACGCGGGCGGAGGGGTCTTCGGACAGACGCGCGGCAAGAACGCATCCCGCCGAACCGCCACCGACGATGACGTAATCGAAGCCCTGTGCCATGTCATTTGATCCAATGATTGCGCTTGCCGATCTCGACATGCACGGATTTCACTTGGGTGTATTCCTCAACCCCGTAGACACCGGCCTCGCGTCCCCAGCCGGATTGCTTGAACCCGCCAAGGGGCATCTCCGGCCCGCCTGCCATGATGCAATTGACCCAGAACCGGCCCGCGCGCACCCGGCGCGACACGGTCAGCGCAGTGTCGATGTTCTTTGACCAGACGCTGGCCGCAAGGCCGTAGACCGTGTCATTGGCCAGATGGATCGCCTGTTCCATCGTGTCAAAGCTGAAAGACGCGAGAACGGGCCCAAAGATTTCATCCCGCGCAATGGCCATGTCGGGCGTCACGCCGGAAAACAGCGTCGGCGCGATGTAGCTGCCACGGCCCATGTCCATGGCCCCGCCACCCGTCAACACCTTTGCCCCTTCGGCCTTGCCTTTGGCGATATAGGACAGGATCGTCTCCTTCTGGGCATCCGTGGTGATGGCACCCACCTGAGTTGCCTCATCCAAGGGATCGCCCACGACGATCTTTTTCATCTTCTCGGCAAGGATCGCCTCAAACTCTGCCGCAACGCGCTGATCCACAATCAGGCGGCTGGAGGACACACAGCATTGCCCGGTGTTGAAGCTGATGCCAAAGGCCGCCCCATCGGCGGCATCTTCCAGATCGGCATCGGCAAAAACGATGATCGGGTTCTTGCCGCCCAGTTCCAGCCCCAGCTTCTTGAAGTTGCTGTCAGCCGCCGCATGAACCACCGACCGGCCTACGGCGGTGGAACCGGTGAAGGACAGCATGTCCACATCAGGATGTTCCGTCAGCGCCTGTCCGATGGTCCGCCCCGATCCGGTGGCGACGTTATACGCGCCCTTGGGCAATCCGGCCTCGGCGAGGATTTCCCCCAGCATCAGACTGGTGACGCTGGTCACCTCAGACGGTTTCACCACCATCGTGCAGCCAGAGGCGAGGATGAACGGCACCCGCTCACACAGGATCAGAAAGGGGAAGTTCCACGGGGTGATCAGGCCGACGACCCCGACAGGTTCCCGCAGCACCATACCGAAAAGGCCATCACCAAGGCTGTTGAAGCTGTCGCCATGCAGCAGTCGCGCTGCACCTGCACCGACCTCAAAACAGGCGATGCAATGGTCGATCTCACCCCGCGCCTGAGAGATGGGTTTGCCGTTCTCCAGCACTTCCCAATAGGCGATCTCGTCGCGTCGGCGGCGCAGGAGGTCGGCGGTGCGCAGCAAGACGGAGGCACGGTCGGCACCAGACAGGCCTGCCCAACTGCGATCCTCAAACGCGCGGCGGGCAGCGGCGACTGCGGCATCCAGATCGGCAACTGTGCATTGCTGCGTGCGCGTCACGGCAACGCCATGGCCGGGCGAGGCGCGTTCAAACAGGGGACGCCCCCCTTCCCACGCGCCATCCAGCCAAAAGCCGAACTCGCGCGGGGCGGCGGGCAGGCTGTGAAGTGTCGTGCGCTGGTCCATATGAAATTCCCCTCGGGTTTGCGGCTGAGAGCGTTATCTATTTGTAACTGATTGGTTACTTTTAAGTCAACCTTGCCCGCATCAGCCGATGCGGATCTGGGTTTTCAGGTCGGCAGGTCGGTTTGCCAGCGTGTCAAAAGCCATCTGAATATCCTCAAGCGCATAGCTCGCGCCGGTAAAGGCGTCGGTCTGGAAGCGGCCATGTGCCAGCAGGGTCAAAGCGTCGTGCATATCCTCGCCCATGCCCGCGACGCTGCCTTTCACGCTGTTCTCTTCCAGCACTGTGCGCAGGATATCGACGGGCACAGTCTCGTCCGGCCCGGTGATCCCGAAAAAGGCCACATGCCCGCCTTTGCGGATCAGATCGAAGGCCTGCGCATAAAGACGGGGCGAGCCGACGCTTTCGATCACCAGATCGGCCCCACGCCCGCCGGTGCGCGCCAAAACCTCGGCCTTCAGTAGGGCGGGATCGCTGATGGCGGCATCAGCCCCCACCTCCATCGCCATGCGGCAGCGATCCTCGCTCAGATCAGCGGCGATGATTGGGGCCGCGCCGCACAACCGCAGCATCTGGACATGCAGGTTGCCAATCGGGCCTGCGCCCAGAACCACTGCTGATTGCCCAAAGCCGACCCGTGCTTTGCGCGCGGCGCGCACCACGCAAGCAACAGGTTCGACCAGCGCCTGCAAGGCTTCGGGCATTCCCACCGGCACAGGGATCACCAGCCTTGCCGGGACCACCACATATTCAGCAAAGGCCCCATCGCACCCGATGCCCACTTGCGTCATGGCGGGGCAGTTCAGCACTTCGTTCCGACGGCACCAATAGCAGGTGCCGCAGCCGATGTTGATGTCGGCCACGACAGCCTGCCCTTCGGACAGATGCCGCACATCCTGCCCCAGACCTGCGACCGTGCCGCAGAATTCGTGGCCCGGGATCATCGGCAGACGATCAGCGGCATAATGGCCGTTGAAGATATGCACATCCGTGCCGCAAATCCCGGTGCGCGTGACCCGGATCAGAACCTCATCCCGGCCTACCTTTGGGATGTCGATCCGTTGCAGATCGAACCACCTCGGTTCAACAAGGACAGCGGCCAGCATCTTTGACATGTCACTTCACCGTCCGCAGTTTCGAACGGTCAATGGTCAGTGCGATGGCCACGATCAGCACCAGTCCAAACACCATCTGTTGCTGCGTCGCCTGCACCCCGAAATACAGCATGGAGGTCCGGATCACCGCCACGATCAGCGTGCCGATGGCGGTATTGAGAACACCCCCGACCCCGCCCGTCAAAGGCGTGCCGCCCACCAGCACCGCCACGATCGCGGGCAACAGGAACCCATTGGCGATGGTGGGTGCACCACCTGACAGCTTGACGCTGAACAAAAGCCCCGCAATTGCCGCCAGCGCGCCCGAGATGGCAAAGGCCAGCATCTTATACCGCGTAACGTTCAGGCCCGATGCCGCTGCCGCCATTTCTCCCGCGCCCACAGCCTTTAGCGCGCGGCCCAGCGTGGTGCGGCGTTCGATGAACAGGCAGATGGCCAACAGCCCTGCGGCGATGAACAATTCATTGGGGATGATGCCAGTGCGCCCGATCATCCAACCAAACAGCGCGTTCCTTTGTTCGGCATCCATGTTCAGCGCCCGGTTGCCCGACAGCCATTGCGCCACGGAAAAGCACACCC
>CALRPK020000028.1:0-9565 GCA_943370015.1 Paracoccus haematequi | reverse complement strand
CCGTGCGCCTGCTGACCAACAACCCGCGCAAGATGGCGATGATGCAGGGCTGCGGGCTGGCGGTGACGGAACGCGTGCCTTTGCGCGTTGGCCAGACCGCACAGAACGCAGCCTATCTGGCGACCAAGGCCGCGAAATCGGGGCATTTGCTGTGAAGGATACGGATATTGTCGTCACCCGCTGGGGTCTGCGCTTCATGGGGCGCTGCTTCCCCTGCTCTATCGGGCGCGGCGGCATCGTCCCGGCCCGGAAGAAGCGCGAGGGCGATGGGGCCACGCCTGACGGTGAGCATGGCATCGTCGGTATGCTTTTCCGTCCTGATCGGTTGAGCGCGTCACAACTGCCCGATTGGGCGCTGCCCTTTGGCCCCTCTGACCTTTGGTCAGATGACAGCCGAGACCCGGATTACAACCTGATGGTGCGCGCGCCGCATCCTTGGTCGCATGAGCGTCTGACCCGGCCGGATCCGATGTATGACCTGATCCTGCTGACCGATTGGAACTGGCCGCAATCGGTGCCGGGGCGCGGATCGGCGATCTTCATCCACACCTGGCGTAGCCCCCGCCGGCCCACCGCCGGTTGCGTGGCCTTGGCACAACCGGACCTGATCTGGATCGCCAACCGCATCCTGCATCAGACCCGGCTGATCATTCGGCGCTGAGCACCCTTTCCAAACCGCTTTGGCCCGCGTAAACTGGCCCAAATGGGAGGAGCCGCCAATGCCCCGCACGCCGTCCAACGCGGATGACGAACTCTTTGACTTGCGCCTGAACCGCAGTGCGCCGGACCTGTGGCCGATGCTGGACGCGCTTTATGGCGCGCGCGAGGACTACGCTGACTTCAAGACCGCTTTGCTGAAAGCCCTGCGCAAGGCATGGAAAGACCGCGCACCAGACCTGAAACGGCTGGACCTGATCCGCGATCTGGAACCCGATTGGTTCCAACGTGCCGATATGGCGGGCTATGTCTTCTACATCGACCGCTTTGCTGGCACCTTGCCCAAGGTTCTGGAAAAGCTGGACTATCTGGAAGACCTCGGCGTCAACTACGTCCATTTCATGCCCTGCCTGAAGCCCCGCCCCGGTGACAGCGACGGCGGCTATTCGGTGATGGATTACCGCGCCATCAATCCCGCTTACGGCAAGATGGCCGACTTTGAAGCCGTGACGTCCGAGCTGCGCCAGCGCGGCATTTCGGTCTGTATCGATCTGGTGCTGAACCACACCGCCAAGGAACATGCTTGGGCGAAAAAGGCCGCCAAGGGCGATCCGAAGTATCAGGATTACTACCTGATGTTCGACACGCCCGATCTTCCAAAGCGCTATGAAGAAACGCTGGTTGAGGTGTTCCCCGACAACGCGCCGGGCAATTTCACGCACTACCCCGACTTCGGCAAATGGGTCTGGACCACCTTCAACGAACATCAATGGGACCTGAATTGGGCCAATCCGCAGGTCTTTCTTGAGATCGTCGAGATCATGCTTTTCCTCGCCAATCGTGGCGTGGATGTGCTGCGTCTGGATGCCGTGGCCTTCATGTGGAAGCGGATGGGCACGCGCTGCCAGTCCGAACCCGAAGTGCACATGATCCTTCAGGCCCTGCGCGCCTGTTCGCGCATCGCAGCCCCCGCCGTGCTGCATCTGGAAGAGGCGATCGTCGCCCCGGCGGAAATGCTGCCCTACCTTGGGCGCGGGCGGCATGACGGCAAAGAGGGCAACCTTGCCTATCACAACAGCCTGATGGTGCAGTTCTGGTCCTCGCTCGCCACCCGCGACACGCGGTTGATGACGCATGTGATGGCGACGCATTTCCCGGATCGGCTGACCAATGCGACCTATGCCACCTATATCCGCTGCCATGACGATATCGGCTGGGCCGTGACGGATGAGGATGCGGCGGCGCTGAACCTGTCAGGCCCCGCGCATCGGGCGTTCCTGTCGGATTTCTACGACGGCACCTTCCCCGGCAGTTTTGCACGCGGCACGCTGTTTCAGGAAAACCCTGCCACGGGGGATAAGCGCATTTCCGGCAGTTTCGCCAGTCTTGCCGGGCTGGAAAAAGCCTTGGCCGAAGGTGATGCCACGGGACGCGAGCAAGCCTTGCAACGCATCCTGATGGGCCATGCGCTGATCGCCGCTTTTGGCGGGATTCCTCTGATCTACATGGGCGATGAACTCGCGCTCTTGAACGATTACGGCTACCGCGAGGTGCCCGAACACGCCCATGACAGCCGCTGGGTGCATCGCCCGCGCATGGATTGGGAGGCCGCCGGCAGCCGCCATGCGGGCGAGACCGACGCCAGCCGCATTTTTACCGGGGTGCAGCATATCCTTGCCCGCCGCCGCGCCACCCCGGCGCTGCATGCGGCGCATCCGACGCAGATCCTGCATTGCGACACGCCTGGCATCTTTGCCTTCCGCCGCGCGGCACCGACCGGGGCCTTGGTCTGCCTGTTCAACTTCACCGAAAGTTGGCAGCACATTCCCGAAGGCTGGCTGCGCGCCCAAGGGGCCACGCGCCTGCATGACGAATTGTCGGATGCCGCCGTGCAGGTGCATCACGGCAACATCGCCCTGCCACCCCATGCGCGGGTCTGGATCGGCTGATCCCTTAGCGGTCGTGGAAATAGTCGTGGATGGCCTGCGCCATCGCCTCGGATATGCCCGCGACCGCCATCAGGTCTGACAGGCCCGCGCGGGAGACAGCCTTCGCCGATCCGAAATGCGCCAGCAGCGCGCGTTTGCGGGTGGCCCCAACGCCGGGGATATCATCGAGCGGGGTTGCCCCCACCGCCTTGGCCCGTTTGGCGCGGTGCGCGCCATTGGCCCAACGGTGCGCCTCGTCCCGCAGGCGTTGGACGAAATAAAGCACCGGGTCATTGCGTTGCAGGGCAAAGACCGGCTCTCCGGGGCGGTGGAATTCCTCTTTCCCGGCATCTCGGTCAATGCCCTTGGCCACACCGATAAAGGGGATGTCGTCCACCCCAAGCTCTGCCATGATCTCGCCCACCGCCGACACTTGCCCTGCACCACCGTCGATCAGCAGCAGGTCGGGCCAAGCATCAGACTTGCGGTCGGGGTCTTCCTTCAGCAAGCGTTCAAAGCGGCGCATCAGCACCTCTTTCATCATGCCGAAGTCATCGCCCTGCTTGCCCGCATCGCCCTTGATGTTGAACTTGCGATAGTGGCCCTTGATGAAGCCATCGGCCCCGGCAACCACCATCCCACCCACGGCATCCGATCCTTGGATATGCGCGTTGTCGTAGATCTCAATCCGGCGCGGGGGGGCGTCGAGATCGAACGCCTCGGCCAATCCCGCCAGCAATTTGGACTGCGCTGCCCCTTCGGCCATGCGCCGCGCCAGCGATTCACGCGCGTTGCGGGCGGCGTTTTCCAGCAGTTCCGCCTTTTCGCCCCGTTGTGGGACGGCAAGCTCCACCTTACGCCCGGCGCGGTCGGCCAGCAATTGCGCCACGAGGTCTTCGTTATCCACCGGATGCGACAGCAGGATCAGGCGCGGCGGTTCCTTGTCGTCGTAGAACTGGCTGATGAACGCCTCAAGGATTTCCGGCGCCTCTGCCCCAGACCCCGTGCGCGGATAGAAATCCCGATTGCCCCAGCTTTGATTGGCGCGGATGAAGAACACCTGCACGCAGGCCTGCCCGCCCTCAAGATGCAGGGCGATCACATCCGCCTCTGTCACGCCGCGCGGGTTGATGCCTTGGGCCTGTTGCACATTGGTCAGCGCGCGGATGCGGTCGCGCAGGGCAGCGGCGCGTTCAAACTCCATTTGTTCGGACGCCCGCGCCATTTCGGTGGCGAGTTCGGCCTGCACTTGGGTCGACTTCCCCTCAAGGAACCGTTCCGCATCCGCCACCTGATCGGCGTATTGTTCTGGCGAGACGCGACCCACACAAGGCGCGGAACACCGCTTGATCTGGAACAGCAGACAGGGGCGCGTGCGGCTTTCAAACATGGAATCCGCGCAGTTGCGCAGCAGGAACACCTTTTGCAATTGGTTCAGCGTGCGGTTCACGGCGCCTGCACTGGCAAAGGGGCCAAAATAGCTGCCCTTCTCCGTCCGCTTGCCGCGGTGTTTCTTCAACTGCGGGTAGCTGTGTTCCTTGCCGATCAGGATATTCGGGAACGACTTGTCATCGCGCAGCAGCACGTTGTAGCGCGGCTTGAGCTGCTTGATCAGGTTCTGTTCCAGCAACAACGCCTCGGTCTCGGTCCGGGTCGTCAGGAACATCATCGACGCGGTTTCCGAGATCATCCGCGCGATGCGCCCCGAATGCTGCGGGGAGGGACGGGAATAGTTCGTCACCCGCGCCTTCAGGTTCCGCGCCTTGCCGACATACAGCACCTCGGCCTTGGCGTTCAGCATCCGGTAAACGCCGGGGCTGGAATCCAACGTCTTCAGATAGGCGTGAATCACCCCGTGCCCGGTCACCACCGGCGCATCCGTATAGGTCTCATTTGGCGTGTCAGTCGGGTCGTCAGAGGTCACGGCGAAAGCCCCGGATCAGAGTCATCGATTCCCGTCCTTGGCTGCTACGAAGTCAGGGGCGTGGCAAGAGCAAAGCTGTCCACGGTTTCTGTGGATAAGTCTGCGCAAAACATTTCCGGAGCGCAGCTTTTTCCTTGTTTCAGGGGGGGTTTATCGGTCTGCCTATTTTTTAGGCGTTTTGTTAACATCATGTTATCGCTTGATAATTATTTTGCATGTCACGCAAATATCTGAAATTCCAAAGGAATTGTAACGTGCGTGTGAATGCGGGGGGCATGGTGGACAACTTTTGGCCGCGCTTCCGTCCAAGGATCATTCGGCCCCATCTGACCCGGATGTTTTCCAGACCAGATGTTGCCCGCCATCGACCGCCAGCATCTGCCCGGTGACAGCTTGGGCATCCAGAAAATAACCCAAAGCGGCAGTGATATCGTCAGGCGTCGCACCGCGCTTCAGCAGGGTCGATGCGCGTTCCCGCGCGAAATCTGCGGGCGTCTGATGCGCGCCTTGCAGCGTGGGGCCGGGACCGATGCCATTGACGCGCACATGCGGTGCCAAACCTTGGGCGGCGGTGCGGGTCAGCGCCCAAAGGCCCATCTTGGCGATGGTGTAGCTGGAAAAATCAGGCGTCAGATTGTGAACGCGCTGGTCGATCATGTTGACCACCAACGCCTGCGCAAGAGGCTCGCCATTCTCATCCGTCTCGGCCAGTGGCGCCTGCCGCGCGAAATGCTGGATCAGAACATAGGGCGCGCGCAGGTTGGACTCGATATGGCGGTCCCAACTGGAACGGGTGCCCGTCTGGATTGTGTCCTGTTCAAAGATCGACGCATTGTTGACCAGCACTGTCAGCGGCCCGCCCAATCCCGCCACGGCGCGGGGGATCAGGGTTTCGGTTTGGGATTCATCCAACAGATCGGCACGCAGGGTGATGGCATCGCGGCCCAGCGCCCGGATCTCTGCCGCCGTCGCTTCGGCCCCGTCCTGTGAGGCGGCGTAATGCACCGCCACATCCGCCCCGCGCCGCGCCAGATAAATCGCCATCGCGCGGCCCAACCGGCCGCCCGCCCCCGTCACCAATGCCCGCATCGCGCTATCCCTTTTTGCGGCAGTCGCAGCCGCCCTTGCCGATGAGATAGCGCCCGCAGGACGGACAGCGAGGGTGTTTGCCACCAGACTTACCAACCGACTTGCCCGGCGTCAGGCTGTTCTTCATCCGGCGCGTGATCGAGCCCGGAAACAGCTTTGACCCGATAAAGCCGATCACAGCCATGACCAGCAGAAACAGGATCGCGGTTTTCAGCAACATCTCACAGCCCGTAGCGCGCCCAAAGGGCCCGCTCCTCGACCGAGTTCACCACCGTATCAATCGCGGCAAGGCCAAAGCGCTGGAACAGCCCGCGCCGGATGCCCAAGGGGACAAGACGCACCTTTTCCCCATACAGCTCTTTTAACTTTGGCACCGGATGGGCGATGCCATCGGCCAGACCCACATCCACCGCCCGTTGGCCGACAAAGACATCGGCGTTGAACAGATCCTCTGTCGGGGACAGGCGCGCGCCGCGACGGTCTTTGACATGCTGGATGAAAGCGTCATGGATCGGCTGCTGGATCGCTTTCAGACGATCAACATCCTCGGGCTTTTGCGGCAAGAAAGGATCAGCCAAGGATTTCGACTTGCCCGCCGTGACCACCCGCCGCTCAACCCCCTGACGGGCCATCAGTTCGGGAAAGCCGAACGAGGCGAAAATCACCCCGATAGACCCCGTGATGCTGGACGCATCCACCCAGATGTCATCCGCCGCACAGGCCAGCCAATAGCCGCCCGAGGCCGCGACATCCTCGACAAAGGCGTGAACGGGAATGTCCTTTTCCGCCGCCAACCGCCGGATGCGCGCCGCGATCAGCGACGATTGCACGGGCGATCCGCCGGGGGAGTTGATGATCAACGCCACCGCCGCAGGCTTGCCCTTGGCAAAGGCGCGCTCGATCAATGCGGCAAGGCCCGCATCGTTCAGATTGCGCCCGCCGCCACCGATGGCACCTGACAGCCGGATGACCGGCACGACAGGCGGTTTCTTGAGAAATGGAATGAAGCGTTTCATACCCTACAGCTAAGCGCAGCAGCCCTTGCGGACAAGCGCGGATCGGGGTCAGGCTGGGTCACATGATCGACAAACTGGAAATGTTCATCGCCCTTGCCAACGAACGCCACTTTGGCCGCGCGGCCGAGGTGTGCGGCGTCACGCAACCCACCCTGTCCAGCGCCATCCGGCAGCTCGAGGAACAGTTGGGCGTGCAGCTGGTTTTCCGTGGCAGCCGCTTTCAGGGCCTGACCCCCGAAGGCCAGCGCGTGCTGGACTGGGGCCGCCGCATCGCGGGCGACATGCGCGCGATGAAGGATGAAATGCGCTCGGTCCGGGCGGGTCTGTCCGGCAACCTGCGTGTGGGTGTGATCCCGACCGCAATGCCGATGGTGGCAGGGCTGACCGGGCCGTTTACGCAAAAGCACCCCAATGTGCGGGTCACCCTTTTGTCGCGCACCAGTGCCGAGATTTTGGCCGGGATTGAAAACCTCGATCTGGATGCCGGAATCACCTATCTGGACAATGAACCGCTTGGCCGTGTGGCGCAGGTGCCGCTCTATCATGAGTTTTACCGTCTGCTCTGCGCCAAGGGGTCACCCTTGGCCGACCGCGAAAGCGTGGATTGGGCAGAGGTGGCAGAACAACCGCTCTGCCTGCTGACCGGGGACATGCAGAACCGCCGCATCGTCAACCAGCATCTGGCCGAAGCCGGGGCGCAGGCGGCACCGCAGATCGAATCGAACTCCACCATCGCGCTGACGGCCCATGTGTTGACCGGGCGTTGGGCCAGCATCGTGCCGCGAGAGCTGGCGCTGATGTTCGCAGGTGGGGGCCAATTGCGGGCCGTGCCCATTGTCGCGCCAGAGGTCGAGCATCTGGTCGGCCTGATCGCCGCCCGCCGCGATCCGCTGACCCCCGTCCTTGCCGCGCTGATTGCCGAGGCAGAGCGGTTCGGCAAAGCATCGGGCGTTTAGCGCCCCTCTCCCCAAAGGACAGGGGTCAGAGTGCCCGGCGTCTTGGTGTTTGATAGATACGCTCTATCGTTCCACGGGATATCCATATTGAATTCCCTATCAAGCCCGGTAAAGACAAGGTGACCACTTAAGGAACCGCGACCGATGCTTGATGTGACCGAAACCTCCCAGCGTGTTGAGGATATCATCGACGCGCATGACGGCATGGAGGGGTCGCTGCTGCCGATCCTGCACGCCATTCAGGCCGCTTTCGGTCATGTCCCGCAGGATGCCTTGCCGATCATCGCCAAGCGGTTGAACCAGACCCGGGCCGAAATTCACGGCGTGATGTCCTTCTACCACGACTTCCGCGAAAAGCCCGCCGGTCAGCACGTGCTGAAACTCTGCCGGGCTGAGGCGTGTCAGGCCATGGGGGCCGACCGCGTCGCCGCCCATGCGCAAAAGGCGTTGGGCGTCGATTTCCACGAAACCACCCGTGACGGGAAAGTGACGCTGGAGCCGATATTCTGCCTTGGCCTCTGCGCCTGTGCGCCCGCCGCGATGGTCGATGGCCGTCTGGTGGGCCGCGTGGACGAAGCGGCGGTGGATGCCATTCTGGCAGAGGTGCGGGCATGAAAATCTATGTCCCCCGTGACGCCGCCGCCCGTGCGCTGGGTGCCGATGCCGTCGCGGCCGCTGTGCTGGCCGAAGCCGCAAAGCGTGGCGTGACCGTCGAACTGGTCCGCAACGGATCGCGCGGCATGGTCTGGTTGGAACCGCTGGTTGAGGTGGAAACGGCTGAGGGCCGCGTCGCCTTTGGCCCGATGACCCCGGCGCAAGTGGCGCAGGTGTTTGACGGTGGCCCGCTATCGTTGGGTCTGACCGAGGCGCTGCCGTGGATGGCTGGCCAAACCCGCCTGACCTTTGCCCGCGTCGGCGTGATCGACCCGCTGTCGCTGGCCGACTATCGGGCGCATGGCGGGCTGTCGGGTCTGCGCCGCGCTTTGGCGATGCCGGGTGCCGCCATCGTGCAGGAAGTCACCGACTCGGGCCTGCGGGGCCGGGGCGGTGCGGGCTTTCCCACCGGCATCAAATGGAAAACCGTGGCCGAGGCGAAGGCCGACCGCAAATACATCGTCTGCAATGCGGACGAAGGCGACAGCGGCACCTTTGCCGACCGTATGCTGATGGAGGGCGACCCCTTCACCCTGATCGAAGGCATGGTGATCGCGGGTCTCGCCACGGGGGCGACCAAGGGCTTTGTCTACATCCGTTCCGAATACCCCGACGCGATCGAGGTGATGTCGGCAGCGGTAGAGATCGCCCGTCAGAACGGCGTGCTTGGCACCTCGGTCCTCGGCTCTGACCATGCGTTTGACATGGAAATCCGCGTCGGTGCCGGGGCCTATGTCTGCGGCGAGGAAACCTCGCTTCTGAACAGCCTTGAAGGCAAGCGCGGTATCGTCCGTGCCAAGCCGCCGCTGCCTGCGCTGCAAGGCTTCATGGGCCGCCCGACTGTGGTGAACAACGTTATCTCTCTGGCAACCGTGCCGGTGATCTTTGAACGGGGTGCGGCGTTCTACAAAGACTTCGGCCTTGGCCGGTCGCGCGGCACGATCCCGCTGCAAATCGCCGGGAACGTCCGCTTTGGCGGACTTTATGAAACCGCCTTTGGCCTGTCCTTGGGTGAGATCGTCAACACCATCGGTGGCGGCAGCGCCACGGGTCGCCCGGTCAAGGCGGTGCAGGTCGGTGGCCCCTTGGGCGCCTACTTCCCGCCATCGCTGTTCGACACCCCGTTCGGCTACGAAGAATTCGGCGCGAAAGAGGGGCTGATCGGCCATGCCGGGTTGGTGATCTTTGACGACACCGCTGACATGCTGAAACAGGCCCGCTTTGCGATGGAATTCTGCGCCATCGAATCCTGCGGCAAATGCACACCCTGCCGCATCGGCGCGGTGCGGGGCGTGGAAACCGTGGACCGCATCGCCAAGGGCGACACCTCGGCCATCCCGC
>CALRPK020000027.1:0-9760 GCA_943370015.1 Paracoccus haematequi | reverse complement strand
TCCCGCCAGCGATTGGCGAGGTGGGCACAGTGAGTTCAAAAATGCCGTTGCCCGCCGCCGAGTAGATCGACCCGTCCGGCCCCAGCGCCAATCCCCATGAATTGGACGGCAAAGTGCCAAGGTTGGTAAAGCCGGTAACGTTGTTCGATGCATTCAGGTCAAGCCGCAGCAGGCTTGTCGTGCCACTTGGATAGACCCAAGACACATACATATTGTCGCCAACGGTCAGGAAGTCGCCCGCCGAGCGGCCCCCGCCCGGGTTCGTCCAGACCGACGTTACGTTGCCGGGACTGTCGGGGCTGAATTTATAGATGATCCCACCGATATCGCTGTACAGCAAACCGTCAGAGCCGAAGGAAAGCCCCGAACCACCGGCGAAGTTGCCGATCTGGCCGACGAAGGTGGCCGCACCCGTCGTGGGGTTGATCTGATAAAGAGTGTCCGAGTAGTTACCGAACAGCCTGCCATCCGGGCCCATCGCGATGTCGTTGAAGACAAGGGTGTTGCCGACGAAGAACCTCGCCGTTCCCAAACCCGCCTCATCCAGCGTAATCCGCCACAGGCCGCCGTTTCCGTCATTGGCATAAATCGTGGAGCCTGATCCTGCCGCAAAGTTACCAGCCGCGTCGCCCGAGATGATGTCATCGCCCGCGCCGCCGTTGATGCTGTCGTCACCCGCACCGCCCGCAATGGTGTCATTGCCGCCCGCGCCGAGGATCCGATCATTGATACCATCCGCGCCGTCGATGATGTCGCCCTGCGCATCGACAAAGCCCGGATTCATCACCTGCGCCGCGTCGGTGCCATTCACCGTGCCATCCGGCCCCGGCCCCTCGGCCACATCGGTCACGTTGACGTTCAGGGTCACCTCTTGCTGCCCGCCAAAGCCATCGGCCACACGGACTCGGACGTCATAGATCTGGTCATTGCCGGTGGCGCTCTTGACCCCTTCGAAATCAGGGGCCGAGGTGAAGGCAAGCACGCCGGTCGTCGGGTTGATCGTAAAGCGGCTGGCATCCGAGCCGCCAACAATCGAATAGGTCAGGGGGTTGTTGTCGGGATCGACCGCATTGGCATCCACCACGAAGGTGGTGTTTTCGGGAATGCTGATGATCTGCCCGTTGGCGATGTTGGTAAAGCTGGGCGCACCGTTCACGGGGCCTGCCGTGGTGCCAGCGATCCCGCTGCTCAGGTTGAAGGCCGAATACTCTGGCCCCGTGACCGATTCGACCGTGACCGAGGCGATGCTGCGGTTGTTCAGCGCGCCGTTGGAGAAATAGTTGGCAAGGAAGGTATCGCCATTCGCCATCTGGATGACGGTGGTCTGCAGCGCCCCCGTGCTGCCCCCGCCCACCAGCCCGACGCGGACGGATGTGAAGACGGTGCCATCAAGCTCGGTCGTGACCGGACCGGTCCCGAGGTTGTAGGTGATCGGCCCGCTGTTGCCATAGGCGAAGTTGTAAACGGCAAGCTCGCTGTTGTCCGGAACCCAGCCATCCCCCGTATCCGCGAAATCAAGGGTCACCGACTTGAGTGTCGACGTGAAAGTCACACCGTTCAGGGTCGCCGCCGCATTCTCGGACAGGTTGTTGGTCTCAACCGGGTCCATGTCAGCCAGATTGCCGAGATAGATGAGATTCACGAGGGTCATGGCGTCAGCTCCTTGATCCGAATGTCACGCGCGAGCAGCCCTTGGCAGAGGGGCGCGCATGGGCCGGAGGGGTTCCGGCGATTGAAGAGGGGGTGGTGCGAAACGGGGAGGAAACGGCAGGACGCCCTGCGGCAAACCGGTCACGACAGCGCGCGGTGCAGCCCATCAAAACCGAGGCATATGGCACAGTGAACATTGTGAACCGTCTAACCAAACCGTTGATCCAAACCGCTGAATGAGACGAACGTCACCAGACCCATCCATAGGCATATTCTGGAATGTCTGTTTTCCTGTAATCTGTCCAACCAGCTGGTTCTGAATTCCAGAACGTGGTTTTACGGCCCGTCCGATCACTGACTGCACGCCATGATTGCAGCCATATGTTTTACATAAAATTCAATTTGTTATACGTAAGTTTCGCGGTATCTGCTCCCAATTGCCCCAACTTTGCCACAGTACTTTTTGCAGATTGGAAACAGTGCCAATCCAGTCAAATTTGGAATAAGAATGGGCTTTCGGTATGCAGACCAAGCCTGCACGTTAAAAACGCGCAGATTTTGTTCGTTCCGCAAAACGGAACAAAACACATTGCACGTCGCAGGGAACTTCTTTAGCGCCCGGATATCATGGGGAAAATGCAGGACAGTTCTTTACGCCACGCGCTTGGGGTCGCTGCATTGGCAGCGCTGCCACCCTGTCCGGTCAGGACGGTTGCCTGTCGTCCCGTCCAAAGGTCTGGACCATGTCAGCGAAACGGGCGCGCAGAGCCAGAAACACGGCACGATAGATTGCGGGGTCCGCTTTGCGATTGCGTGCCGAAATCCGCAGTGCGGCGGGCGTGCCCATCTTTCCCCGGATCGACACGGTCAGGCCCGAGCGGTCAAGCGACCAGACGAACCCGCGCATGTTCCGCACCTTGCGTCCGACCTCGCCGGTGCGGATGGCCATGGCCGTTTGCGGTTCGGCTGTTTCAAGCCGCCGCGACAGATGCCGGGTCAATTGCACAGGAGTCATCGCCCCTTCGATCGCCAGCAACAGGTTGTCATCGGTTTCCAGCGGCGCCTGTACCGCAAGCGTCAAACGGCGCGTCGTCTCGGCCAACACCGGCGACACGCCGACCACAAGGGTAAAGAGGTCCAGATGCACACCGTGCTCGTCTGCAACCTGCGTCATGATTTCGGAAAGGTCCGCGAATTCGCGGTCCGAGTATTGTGCCGTGCCAAACACGTCGTCCAAACAGCTGTCCAACACGATGTACCGGCCACCTTGGCATATGCGCACCCATCCGGACTCACGCAGAGTGGCAACGATGCGCCAGGTTGCGGTTTTGGAAATTCCCAAATCGACACGCAGGTCTTCGTAAGTGATAGGCCCTTTGGTCGCGATAGCCTCGACCGCACGCAAGAGACGCGCTGCTGGGGCGTCGAGATTTGCAGTCGGTTTCATCTCGACCACATCGGCAGCAGGCAGGGACGCGGAGACAGCAAGCGGTACATTAGAAAACATTTTACTCATTACCCACACCGCCCCTTGATCTCCGCGCCCGTAATGTCCGCTTGTCGGCAGTTCTTCGTAACCTCGAACCAACAACGCACCGCGAGACTGGTGGACATCGTGGGACGACCATGAGCAAACGTCTGGGATCAACCAATACGAATGGCCATGAATTGCGCATCGTCTTCCTGAACGGGTCATCCGCGCAGTTTGTGACGCATGAACTGGTCGACCTGCTATTCCGCCCAAGGTCGCTTTGGGTGATGGGATTCTTTTCCATCGCTTTGTCGGTCATCTCGCTGAATCCTCTGCGGTCAGGCTTGCCCTATTGGGCAACGGCTTTTCTCACTTTGATGGACTTCATCTTGTTCACCGTGGTGTTCACCGGCATCCTGCTGCTGGCGGAAACCGTGGCGCGGCTTTATGGATGGCGGCGCGTGTTCGAACCGCCGCTGACAATCGCGGCAACGTCGCTGGTCAGTCTCGCCTCTTATGGGTTGTCGGCCTTGATCGTGGGACAAAGCGCCTTGGAACGGCAGGCAGTCCTGCTCGACCTGCTGACACGGGTGCTGCTGTCCGAGGGGTTGGTGACGCTGTATTTCTTGTTCGTTGCCCCGGTGGTCAGCATCGTGGCCGCAGCGGAACGCACTCCGGAAGCACCCGAGGAGGTGAGCCAGCCGATGCTGAAACTGGGCCGCGTCTCGATCAATCCGGCCACCATCGGGCGGATCGACAGCGACGGGCATTATTTGACCATCCACCACACCGGCGGACAGGACCGCGTGCTTGGCACGCTGGGCGACACCGCGGCGCGTCTGGAACCGTTCGGAATGATCGTGCATCGATCACATTGGGTGGCCTTTGGCCAGATCGGCAGGCTGTGGCGCGACGGGCGGACGCTGCGGCTTGATACGCAGAGTTTCGGCACAGTCTCTGTCTCGCGTGAGCGGGTCGCCGATGTCCGCACAAGGCTTGCTCAGGGGAGTGCCACGTCATGATGCGGTCCAAGCATATTCTTGGGCCTTCGCTGATTACGAACGAGTCACGCCTTCTGCGGTGCTTACGCTCGCCAAGGTTTTACGCTTTCGTCTATCTCAACGGGGCGCTGCTGACCTTGCTGAACCCGTCGCCCACCATCGCAGCCGCCCCTTGGCACACGATCTTTGCGATCTGGGCGATGGGCTCGACGCTGTTCATCCCGATCTACCTTGGCTGGCAATTGGTGTTGCTGCGGCTTTGGATCCGCCCCGGCCACATCGAGGTTCCGGAAATCATCGTCATGGGTCTGACGCTGCTGACGCTTACGCCGTTGTTCTTCGGGTTTGCCGCCGCTCTGGACGTAAAGGTGACGAACCCAACTGAGATTGTTATGATCTTCGTTTTCGCTTTGATCATGCTTCAGGGCACCAGTTATGTTTACATCCGCTTTGCGGACCGCCTGCTCTTTCCCGATGTCTACGCCACCCCAAAGTCGCATGATGAGCCAGATGCGCGGCCGATGTTCGTGCAAGGCACAACGCTTCCGCTGCATCAGGTCGAAACCATCATGGCGCGGGGTCGCTACACAGAGGTGGCGACACGCAGCGAAACCCAGATTGCCCGCATCCGTTTTGGCGACCTGATCGCGGAACTGCCGCTTGATTGCGGGTTTCAGATCCACCGCTCGATCTGGGTCTCACGTGCGCTTGCCAACAACATGGTGCGCGACGGGCGGCGCACCTACATCGACATCCCACCCGGCCGCCGCCTGCCCGTAGCAAGGGAGCGCGAGCGGGAATTTGAAAACTGGCTGGAGTGTATCGACGACTTGAAGAAGCAGTATGGCGCAAACCTGCGGAGAGCACCGTAAGACCGACCGTCAGTTCAATCTCGCGGCTCGTTGGCGACTGCGTCACCCGTCAATGATAGGCGGCATGTAGGGCGCGGGGACGCTCTGCGCGGGCCGGTGCTTGCGGTGGTGGTGCCGAAAGCAGCGGTTTGCCGTTCTGAACGTGGCGATGGACAAGTTGCCTGCACGCCGCGCCACGCGGCAGGGGGCGCGCAGATGGGCCTTTGGTCCATATCCCCGCGCGGACATGGCCCGGAAACAGGGCGGCAAGCTCTGACTGGCATTCCTGCGGAATGGCGGCCATCGCCTCGGGTCCGGTGAAAAGGGTCTCGGATTCCAGCCCTTCGGCAAAGATGACCTCGTGCTGGTCGCACATCAGGTGCCAGTATTCGACGCCCTGCCCGTCTTCAACGATCTCTACCCCCTCCCATTCCAAAAGCTGCTTGGCCGCAACCAGAACCTCTGCGCTGCCAAACATCCGCTCGGCAACTTTGGACCGCACAAGGATCCGATGTTGCGGCGAGACCGTCAGATCCCGCTGCGGCAGGCCACAGCCAAGGGCACCCGCGCGGATGCGGATAGGCCGCAGGTTCGGTGCCTCCGCGAGGTCGGATGCCGACAGCCGCCGCGCGGCAAGCCAGCGCATCGGCTGATAGCCCCGGTCTGCGGTCAGGATCATATCGCCCAAGCGCAGATCCTGCACCGGCACATCGCCGCGACGGGTGGTGATCAGGGTGTTGCGCGCAAAGCAGATCACCCGCTCGATTTCCGAGAAGTTGACGGTCACCAACTGCCCGCTGGAATTGAGGTAGGTCAGCGTCCCGCTGCCGCCGGTCTTGTCGCCGTTCGCCCATGTGGCGGTATAGCTGGTCAGGCCCTGCAGGCTGAGGGCGTCACCGATCCCGTCCTCTTCGGTTTCGCCGCCGACAATGGTGGTGGCCGTTGTTCCCGCCGCCAAGCGGTCAAAACGGAACACGTCATCTCCGCCCCCGCCCAGCATCGTGTCGCCCGCGCTGCCCGTCAGCGTGTCATCGCCGCTGCCGCCCGCCAGACTGTCCGCCCCCGCCCCACCGTCGAGGATGTCATTGCCAATGCCGCCATCCAGCGTGTCGGACCCGACATCGCCCCGCAGCGTGTCATTGCCCGCGCCGCCTGTCAGAACGTCATTGCCCCCGTCGCCGCCGATCAGGTCATCCTCGGTCCCGCCGTCCAGCGTGTCACCACCGGCTGAGCCCCAGATCGTGTCATTTCCGCCTTCGCCAAAGACAAGGTTGGCCTCAGGCGTTGAGTCATATCCGATCGCGTCGTCGATCAGATCATTACCCGCGCCGCCGAAAACGGTATCGGTCCCCGCGCCGTCATAGATCGTGTCGTCGCCGTCGCCGCCAGACAGGCTATCGGCCCCCGCGCCGCCATCCAGCGAGTCATTACCCGCCCCGCCCTCCAGCGTGTCCAGCCCAAGCCCGCCCGTCAGCGTGTCATCGCCCAAGCCGCCGCGCAGCAGGTCATTGCCCCCGGTCGTCGCCGGGGTGGCGACGGTGGCCGACAGGTTGACATCGTCAATGTAGACGTAGCCGGCATTCGTGCCGGTGCGCCCGGCAAAGACGAATTGCCAGCCACTTTGATCCACCGTCCCCCATTGCCCGCCCGGTATGGTGGCGGTCAGGTCTGCGGTGGCAGAGGTTGGCAGTTGCACCGACACGACACCCGCGCTGGTGACGTTGACCGTCAACGTCCCTGCCGCGCGGGTTTCAAGGTTGAAGATGCTGGCGGTGCCGAAAGCCACCCCGTTCCAGCGCAGTTCCAGCAGATTGGCCAAGGGGTCAAGGCGGACGGCCAACCCTTCGCCCACGCCATTCTCGCGCTCTCCGGTCACCGTGGTGGGATCACCGAGCGAGAAGGAGAAACCATCCACCCAATCGGACGCCAGCTGAGAGCCCATGTCCAGCGTCAGGGACATGGTCAGGCTTTGCACCCGCTCTCCGGTCAACAGGGCCAAGCTGATGTCGAGTTGCCCCTGTTGAGAGGCCGTGTTGGCCTGCACAAAGACGAATTCCCGGTCTGTATTCGCATCGCCCGTCAGGTTCGCCGCGCCGGGTGCCGCGTTGATCAGCGTCTGCCCCCCGCCCAGCAGCGGGTCTGCCCCATCAAAGCTGTTGACCCAACTGAAACTGCGCGTGCCCGCCGCCGATCCGCCTTCGGTCAGGATGTCATTGCCATCCCCGCCGTCGAGCGTGTCGTTGCCTTCACCGCCGGCCAGAAGGTCATTCTCTGTCCCGCCTGACAGGCTGTCTGCCCCGCCGCCACCACGCAGCGTATCCTGCCCTGCCCCGCCCAGCAGGGTGTCGGCCCCGCCGTTGCCCGTCAGGGAATCCGCCCCGGCCCCGCCATCCACGCTGACGCCGCCCGCGATGGAATCGATGCCGATGAAGACGTCATTCCCCGCGCTGAGGGTGAAGGACTCGATCTGGGTAAAAGTCGCCAGCGGTGCCCCGGCGGTGGTGGTTACCGTCCCCGTCTCTGCCGCCGACAGCAGGACGCGCACTGCCGCTCCACCCGGCAGGGCAGAGGCGTCGATCCGGTCAAGATCGGTGCCGCCTTCGCCGCCGGTGATGGTGTCGCCATCAGCGGTCTGGTCGATGATGAACCGATCCGCCCCGTCACCGCCGTCCAGCGCGTCATTGCCCGCCCCGCCGGTCAGCGTGTCATCGCCACCACGACCGAACAGCGTGTCATCGCCCAACCCACCCGTCAGCACATCCGCCGCTATATCCTCGGCCGCCGTGGGCGAGGTGAAGGACAGGTCCGACATGTAAAAGGTCGAGGTCTGCCCAAAGACAGAAACATGCGCAATCGTGATGCGCGCCACCGGACCCGCGATCACCACCCGCGCGGCAGCGGTCGGGTCGGTCGCCGGGTCCACGTTCTGCACCAGCTCGCGGATGCGCATCTCGAACCCGGCGGAGCTGTCCACCGTCAGGTCGGCCCCTTGGATGATATCAATCGGGATACGAAAACCAGAGGCGTTGAACGCCAAGATGTCGATGTAATCCAGCCCCCAACCCAATTGGCTGAGCGAGAAGTTCAGATTGGTGACCGCCTGCGAGAACTGAAAGGTGTAAGTGCCCGCCGCCGAATTGGTCGCCACCGACCGAAGCGAAGAAAAGTCATTCGTGCCCGCAGGCAGCCCGTCCACAACGATATCGGCGGTCGAGAAATCTGTTGCGATTGACGTGGGCGTGGTCACCGTAACGGACACATCGGCCAGCGACTGCGTCAGCGTCCGCCCGGTCAGCACATCGCCCGCGTCAATCTGGGTAACATTGCTCGGATCGGGCAGATCGCTCCACCGCAGGTGAGAGACCGTGGCGAAGGTTTCGCCGCCGTCGATCACGTCGTTGCCATCCCCGCCATCAAGGGTATCCGCCCCCGATCCGCCGAGGAGGATGTCATTGCCCGTCCCGCCGGAAAGGCTATCCGTGCCCGTTCCGCCCTTCAGCGTGTCGTTGCCCGCACCGCCGACCAGCGTGTCATTGCCGCCCATCCCCGACAGGCTGTCATTGTTGGTGCCACCGTCCAGCACCTCGCCCACGGTATCGGTGCCGATCAACCTGTCGGACCCGCTGCCGCCAAGGATGGTTTCAATGCCCGCGTAGGTATTGCCGAAATTGTCGATGCCGGTGGTCAGGTTGATGTTGAAGCCGAAGGTATCAACATCAGACCCGGCAATCTGATAGATGTCCTGCCCGGTGCCGCCATCGAACAGGTCGCTCTCCCAACCCGCGACCAGCGTGTCATTGCCCGCACCGCCGCGCAAAGTGTCATTGCCGGTTCCGCCTTCCAGCAGGTCATTGCCCGCGCCGCCGTCCAGCACATCCGCGCCAGCGCCGCCCAGCAGGGTGTCATTGCCGTCCAGACCCGAGATGGTATCCGGATCAATCCCGCCCGTCAGACTGTCATTGCCACCGGTTCCCGTGATCACTGGCATCGCGCAGCACCAAGGCGAAAATCGCGCTTAGGGACGAAAGCAAATCGGGCCGGTTTCACGACCCTGACGACATTTGGACACAGATCCACCTGCCATCCCCCCTTTGACCCCAGCACACTCATTACGAAAATCCCTTTCGGGATCGGGGCCTAGGCAATGACGACATCACTTCACCCGACCCACGGCCTAGGAACACGGTCCAATCGTGTCTGCAATGTGGCAAAGACAAGGCCACCAGTGGGCAATCCTGCCTTAGGAATGTCATTGTTTCGAATACCGAAACGAGAATTTCGGCCGCGCGCGGGATGGTGAAGGTTCTGGAGAGGTGTTCACCAAGGAGTGGCGGATGGGTCGGAATGTTGATGCCAAACCTGACCCTGTATCGCCGGTCGCGAACGTTCACACCCTGTATCGCAGCGCGACCAGATTTCGCCCTATGGGACCATCACGCAGCCCAGTCGCCTCGACCTCACGCGCCACAAAACCGCCGTTGGCCTAACCCCATTGCAGAGCCCGCCCATGGCGCTAGCGATGGGCGGGCAGCGGTCATCGGGGGCAAGGCCAAGGTCAGTCTTCGTCAGCGGCCAGTTGGCCAAGGACTTGGCCACGCCCGCGCATGCGCAGGATCATCGGCACGATCAGCGCCAATGCCGCCGCCCCAAGGATCGCCGCTGAAATCGGTGTCGAGACCAGCGTGGTCCAATCCCCTTGCGAAATCGACAGGGCGCGGCGCAATTGCTGTTCGGCCATCGGTCCAAGGATCAGCCCGACCACGACCGGTGCGATGGGATAGCCATAG
>CALRPK020000026.1:0-9943 GCA_943370015.1 Paracoccus haematequi | reverse complement strand
CATAAGGGCACTCTGTCCCCAAGCCTTGATGCGCGGGGGACGCGCCCGGAAGAGGTCGGTCGGTGGATGATCGGCGCGGCGGGGGTGGCATCGTGATCCGCCTCGTCCGTCGCGAACGCGCCTCACGCAAGGTGGCGATCTTGGCACCGGTTCTGGCGCTGCTGGCGGCGGTCGTGCTGAACCTGATCCTGGTCTAGGCGATGGGCAAAGACTCTGGCGCGGTGTTCTACGCGCTTCTGCTGGAGCCGTTCCTAAGCTGGTCGGGCTTTTCCGAAGTTCTCTTGAAGATGGGGCCGCTGTTGCTGATCGCGCAGGGGCTGGCCATCGGCTTTCGCGCCAAGGTGTTCAACATCGGGGCTGAGGGGCAGTTCATCCTTGGCGCAATCTTCGCCTCGGCCATTCCGGTCTATTTCCCGCAGGCGACAGGGGGGTGGATTTGGCCCGCCATGTTGGTGATGGGCGCGTTGGGGGGTGCGCTTTGGGCGGTCGTTCCGGCGTTCTGGCGCGTGCGGCTGAATGCCAACGAAATCCTCGTCACCCTGATGATGAGCCTGATCGCCGTTCAGGTGCTGAACTACCTTTTGCTGGGGCCGTGGAAAGACCCGATGGGGTTCAACTTCCCGCAATCGGTCATGTTCCAATATGATGCGATGATCCCGATCCTGCTGCCCGGAACGCGGGTGAATGTGTCGATCCTGCTGGCCTTTCTGGCGGCCCTGCTTGCATGGGTTTACATGCAGCGCAGTTTCGGTGGCTACCAATTCCTTGTCGGCGGATTGGCCCCCAACGCGGCGGCCTATGCGGGCTTTTCCCAATCGCGGGCGGTGTGGCTGTCCTTGCTGATCGGTGGTTTTGCCGCCGGGCTTGCCGGCGCGGCCGAGGTGGCCGGACCGATCGGGCAATTGCAACGCTCGATCTCGACGGGTTACGGCTATGCTGCGATCATCGTCGCCTATCTGGGCGGGCTGCATCCGCTGGGCATCGTTGCCTCATCCTTGCTGATCGCGGCGCTTTACATCGGGGGCGACAATGCGATGGTCTCGGCGGATCTGCCCGTCGCGGCTGTGCGGGTGTTTCAGGGCAGTCTGTTGATCTGCTATCTGGCCGCGATCACCTTTGTCCGCTTTCGCATCGTCGTGACAAAAGGACTCCCGGCATGAGCGGGATCGAATTCATTCTGGCCGGAATGCTGGCGGCGGCGACGCCTTTTCTGCTGGCCGCCTTGGGCGAGTTGATTGTCGAGAGGACGGGTGTCCTGAACCTTGGGCTGGAAGGGATGATGGCCCTTGGCGCGGCCATCGGCTTTATCGTGGTCTATGAGGGCGGCGGTCATTTCGCGGGGTTCATGGCCGCTGGATTGGCAGGGGTTTGCCTCTCGTTGGTCTTTGCCGGGCTGGCGCTTGGGCTGCGGGCAAATCAGGTGGCGGTCGGGCTCGCCGTCGGCATCTTGGGCCAAGGTCTGTCCGCGCTGGTGGGCAATTCCTATGAAAGCCTGACCATCACCGGCTTGCCAAAGCTGGCCTTTCCCGGCCTGTCGCAATTGCCCGTCTTGGGCGGCATCTTCGTGCAGGACATCATCGTCTGGCTGACCCTGATCGCCACGGCCCTGATCTGGGCGATGTTCCGCTATTCGCGGCTTGGCCTGATCCTGCGGGCCATCGGGGAAAACCCCGCCGCCGCCCGCGCCATCGGCTATCCGGTTATCGCCCTGCGCCTTGGTGCCGTGATGTTTGGTGGGGCGATGGCAGGCTTTGCCGGGGCCTATGCCGCCACGGTCTATACCCCGCTTTGGGCGGATGGCATGATCGCAGGGCGGGGCTGGATTGCCTTGGCGCTGGTCGTCTTTGGCACATGGCTGACGGGGCGCATCTTCTTTGGCGCCTGCCTCTTCGGGGCGGTATCACTCGCCAGCCTTGTTGCGCAGACCGAAGGATGGGCGGTGCCGTCGCAACTGCTGTCAAGCTTGCCCTACATCGTCACCATCGTGGTTCTGGGCATCATCACCTCCAACACCAAACTGCTGAAGGTCAATGGCGTCGCTTCGCTTGGGGAACCCTTCGGTCCCTGACGCCGGGATGGGGATGTTCGTCTGCTCTTGGGGGTAGGCAAGCCGAACGGCCAAGGAAGCACGCTGTCACGCGCGGCCCGTAGCCCCGAGGTTGCGGAAGATCGCTCTCGCCGCTTCTGTCACTGGCTGTTCGGTGGCTTTCAGGATGGCGATGCGGTCAAACACCTGCGCATCGCGGCTCAAGGTGTCGCGCAGAGCCGCACCAAAGGCCATGCGCAATGCGGTGCCGATGTTGAACTTGGCGATGCGGCTGGCGGCGGCAAGATGGGCGCGTTCGGCAGGTGGGATGCCTGATCCGCCATGGATGACCAAGGGCACGGTCGTCACCGCCTCGATCCTGCGCAGGCGGTCGTGGTCCAACCCGTCACCGGGCCTTTCCTGCAAATGCAGGTTGCCAACGGAGATCGCCATCGCATCAATCCCCGTCGCTTCGGCAAAACGCGCGGCCTCCTCGGGGTCCGTCCCGGCGGACTCCGCCCCCCCGGCATAGCCGACAAAGCCGATCTCGCCCTCGCAACTCGCGCCCGCCGCATGGGCCAATTCGGCCACGGCTGCGGTCAGGTCGATGTTCTGCACCAAAGGCAGTTTCGATCCGTCCACCATGACCGAGGTGAAGCCCAGATCCAGCGCCGCGCGACAATCGTCCAGCGTATAGCCGTGGTCCAGATGGGCAACGACGGGGACGGATGCCCCATCGGCCAAGCTGCGGAACATCTGCGCCAGCACCCGCAGCGGCGTATGGGCGCGGCAACCGGGTCCGGCTTGCAGGATCACGGGGGCACGTTCAGCCTCAGCCGCGGCAACATAGGCGCGCATATCCTCCCACCCCAGACAGACGAGGCCGGGCACGGCGTATCCCCCGCGCAGCGCCGGTTGCAGAACATCGGCCAGCGTCGCAAGCGTCATTTGAACTTGGCCACCATATCCATGATGCCGGGGATGGTGTGCAGTTGCGCGGCATGGGTCGGTTGGAAATACTGCTTCAGGCTGCGCTGGCTTTGCCCGCCGAGGATGGTGAAATAATACATCTCATAGCCCGGCAAGACGCAGCAGGGGTGATAGCCCTTGTCGATCAACACCGTAGAGCGGTTCATGATGTGATAGGCATCGCCGGGTTCATTATCCACCCGTTGCAGCATTTGCAGGCCCGATCCGTAGTCGGGGCGGAAACGGAAGTTATAGCATTCGTCGTGGCGGGTTTCCTCGGGCAGACGATCCGTGTCGTGCTTGTGGCTGGGAAAGCCCGACCAACCGCCTGCGCCGACGGTGAACAACTCACTCACCAGCAGCCGCCCGACGCGGTCATGATAGGCGGCCCCAAGTATATGCTTGATCTTACGGTGGGTCTTGGTGTCGTCCGAGCCGTATTGGACGCGGTCAATATCCGCCGCGCGCACGGCAAAGGGGCGCAGGGTTTCGGCATATTGCGCGCCAGCGATGAACACCTCGGTCTCGGTGCGCGCCGTGATGCGGGTGGCGGTATCGGTGGGGACATAGACGCCTTCGGGCTCACCATCCCAGACATCAACGCCGCGATGACCGATGTCGGCGAAGGTTTGGCCCATGGTTTCGACTGTCACCGTCCCGGTCGCCGGAACCACGCAAGTCTCATACCCCGGGGTGCGATAGTCGAAATGCTCCCCCGCTTTCAGGCGGAGGATGTTGAAATAGACCAGCGGCACCAAAGGGTGGTCCAGATCCACGATGGGCCGGTTTTGGTTGTCATGGGGGGCGATGTGCATGCGGTGTCCTGTCAGCCAGAGGTCGGGCCAAGGGTCGGGCCCGGGTGTTGGGTCAGAAACGCGTCCAGTTCGGCGGTTGTCGGCATCGCCGGGGCGCAACCGACGCGCGCCACCACCATCGCGGCGGCCGCCGATCCGCGCAAAACGGCATCGGTCAGCGCGTGGCCCTGCGACAGGCTGGCGATCAGGTTGCCAAGGAAGGCATCCCCCGCCCCGGTGGGTTTCAGCGCGGCGGTGGGGTAGATGCCGGTCCGCACCTCGGCCTCTGGCGTCAGGGTGATCGCACCCGCCTCGCCCATCTTGTAGATCACAACCTGCGCACCTTCGGTGATCAGGCTGCGGGCCTTGTCCAAGCCAAGCGCGGGGTCGCCTGCCATGAAGCCAAATTCCACATCATTGCCCACAATCACATCGCAGAGCGCTGCGGCGAGGGAGTAAACCTCTGCCGCCTCTGCTGCCGAGCGCCAGGAATAAGGGCGGTAGTCAATGTCAAAGATCAACGGCACCCGCGCCGCCCGCGCCAATTCAAAAGCGCGGAAGGTGGCGGATCGGGACGGCTCTGCCGCCAGAACGGTGCCTGTGGTGATCAGCGCGGCAAAGCGGGTGTAGTCCACCGCTTCAACATCTGCCTCTGTCATGGCGAAATCGGCGGCGCCGTTGCGATAGATCACCGATTGGCAGTTTTCCAAGCGCGTTTCGACCACGGCCAGCGAATTGCGCGCCTCGCCGCCCGTTGCCCGCACATGGCTGCGGTCCACCCCGTAAGCATCGAGTTGTGCCAGACAAAACCGCCCGACCGCGTCATCCGAAACGCAGGTCAGCAGCGCCGCCCGCCCCCCGGCCCGCGTCAAGGCCACCGCGATATTGGCCGATGATCCGCCAAGGGCTGAGGTAAACCGCGTGGCGGATTCAATCGGTGTCCCCGGCGGGTCGGCGTAAAGATCCATCCCCGCACGCCCGATCACCAAAGAGGGCGCTTGCCCAAGGTGTGACAGGTCCGCCATCAACGGCCCCTTTGCAGCGTCACGCGCCTGATATTCCGATGCATCATCAGTCTGCCTTTCGAACGGGGCTTGCGCGCATTCAGGACCGAGGATACATTTTTTGCAACCGGTTGCAATATCGGTCTGGGGGGAGGACGGCCCGTGGCAGAAATCGGAATTGGCCTCGTCGGTGGCGGCTATATGGGCAAGGCCCATGCGGTGGCCCTGTCGGCAGTTGCAGCGATCTTCGACACGCAGTTGCGCCCAAGGCTAGAGGTGATTGCCGCTACCACCGCGAACTCTGCCGCCCGCTATGCCCGCGCCTATGGCTTTGCCCGCGCGACGGCGGATTGGCGCGATCTGGTGGCCGATCCAAAGGTGCAGGCGGTCGTCATCGCCTCGCCGCAATCCACCCACCGAGCGATTGCCGAGGCCGCCTTTGCCGCCGGAAAGCCGGTGTTTTGCGAAAAACCGCTCGGCGCATCGCTTGAGGATGCCAAGGCGATGGTCGCGGCGGCAGAGGCGTCGGGTCAGCCCAATATGATCGGCTTCAACTACGTCCGCACGCCCGCCACGCAATTCGTGCGGCAGCTGCTGGCGGATGGTGTGATCGGCAAGGTCACGTGGTTTCGCGGTGAGCATACCGAAGATTTCCTGTCCGACCCTGACGCCCCCGCAAACTGGCGGACCCAAGGCCGGGCCAATGGCTGCATGGGTGACCTCGCCCCCCATCCGATCAACTGCATGCTGGCCTTGATGGGTCCGGTGGCAGAGCTTTCGGCGCGGATTGAAACGGTGCATCCCACCCGCCCCGGCGGCACGGTGGACAATGATGACCATGGGCAGTTGATGCTGCGCTTTGCCAGCGGCGTGATGGGGCATCTTTACATCAGCCGCACCGCGACGGGCCGCAAAATGGGCTATGCTTACGAAATTCATGGCACCAAGGGCAGCATCCGCTTTGACCAAGAGGATCAGAATTCCGTCCACCTCTACCGCGCCGAAGGGCCAGAGGCGACGCGCGGCTTTACCCGCATCCTGACCGGGCCTGCGCATCCCGATTACCTGCCCTTCTGTCAGGGGCCGGGCCATGGCACCGGCTATCAGGATCAGATCATCATCGAAGCGCGCGATTTCCTTCAGGCCGTCTACACGGGCCAGCCGGTTTGGCCGACCTTCCGCGATGGCTTGGCCGTCAGCCAGATCATCGACACCGCCTATCAGGCATCCGACGACGGCCGCTGGCACGCCGTCCCAGAGGTATGAGGACTGAATGACCATCCGTATCGGCAATGCGCCCTGCTCTTGGGGTGTGGAATTCGCAAGCGATCCGCGCAACCCGACATGGCAGCAGGTGCTGTCGGATTGTGCTGGCGCGGGCTACAAGGGGATTGAGCTTGGCCCCATCGGCTTCATGCCCGAAGACCCGGCGATCCTTGGCCCCGCGCTCGCAGCGAACGGGCTGGAACTGATCGGCGGCGTGGTGTTCCGCCCCTTCCATGATCCGGGCGCGTGGGATGAGGTGTGGGATGCATCGGTGCGTACCTGCAAGGCGTTGACGGCCCATGGCGCGCAGCATCTGGTGTTGATCGACTCCATCTCTCCCCGCCGCGCACCGACCGCTGGCCGTGCGGACGCCGCCGAACAGATGGACAGCGCCGAATGGTCCGCTTTCCGCGACCGCATCGCCCAAGTCGCCAAACTGGGGGCCGAGGAATACGGGTTGACCGTGGGCATCCATGCCCATGCCGCAGGCTTCATCGACTTTGAGCCGGAATTGGAGCGTCTGCTGTCCGAGGTGGACGAAAACATCCTGAAAATCTGCTTCGACACGGGCCACCATTCCTATGCAGGCTTTGACCCCGTGGCCTTTATGCGCCGCCATATCGGGCGGATTTCCTATATGCACTTCAAGGACATTGATCCGGTGGTAAAGGCCGATGCCATCGCCAAATCCACGGGCTTCTATGACGCCTGCGGGCAAGGCATCTTCTGCAACCTTGGCAAAGGCGACGTCGACTTCCCCTCCGTGCGGCAAATCCTGTTGGAGTCCGGCTTCAAAGGCTGGTGCACGGTGGAACAGGACTGCGACCCGACGCTGGATGTCAGCCCCATCGACGATGCGCGCAAAAACCGCGAATACCTTTCCTCAATCGGCTTCTAAGGGGCACTTGCCATGGCACAACTGAACTGGGGCATGATCGGCGGCGGTGAGGGCAGTCAGATCGGCCCCGCCCATCGTCTGGGCGCTTTGGCTGATGGGCATTTCAAACTGGTCGCGGGTGCCTTGGACCATCGCCCCGATGTGGGGCAGGAGTATGCCCAACGCCTCGGCGTGGCCGCTGACCGCGCCTATGGTGACTGGCAAGAGATGCTGGAAGGCGAGCGTAACCACCCAGACCGGATCGAACTTGTGACCGTGGCCACCCCGAATTCCACCCATTTCCAGATCACCAAGGCCTTCCTAGAGGCCGGGTTCAACGTGCTGTGTGAAAAGCCGATGACCGTGACGGTGGAAGAGGGCGAAGAGATCGTCCGCATCGCCGCCAAGACCGGCAAAATCTGCGCCGTGAACTACTGCTATTCCGCCTATCCGATGGTGCGCCAAGCACGCGCGATGGTCCGCAATGGCGATATCGGCAAGGTGCGGCTGGTGGTGACGAACTTCAGCCACGGCCACCACGGCGACGCGACCGATGCCGATAACCCGCGCGTCCGTTGGCGCTATGATCCGGCGATGGCGGGGGTCTCGGGCCAATTCGCCGATTGCGGCATCCATGCGCTGCATATGGCCAGCTTCATTTGTGACGATCAGGTGGAGAAACTCAGCGCCGACTTCGCCTCAACCATCCCGTCGCGGCTGCTGGAGGATGACGCGATGGTCAACTTCCGCATGACCAAGGGCACGGTCGGGCGGCTGTGGACGTCGTCGGTTGCGATCGGGCGGCAGCACGGCTTTGACATTCAGGTCTTTGGCGAAACCGGCGGCTTCCGCTGGGCGTCCGAGCAGCCAAACCAGTTGATCTATACCCCGGTCGGCGGGCGCACGCAGATCATGGAAAAGGGCGAAAGCGGGCTTTACGACGACGCCAAGCGCCTGTCCCGCGTGGCCATCGCGCATCCCGAAGGCTTCCCCTTGGCGGTGGCGAATATCTATTGCGATCTGGCCGACAGCATCCGTGGCACCGCACGCGACGGGTTGCCCACGGCGGCAGATGGCACGCGGTCCATGGCGGCGGTCCATACGGCGGTGGCCTCGGCCAAGGCCGGCGGCGCGTGGATGGACGCCCGCCCGCCGATGTTCCGCTAAACGCCCCGTAACGTATCCCGCTCGATCACTTGGCAAGGAAACAGCCGGGTTTCGGGCGGGCGATCCGGCATTTCAATCGTGGACACCACCAGATCAATCGCGGCCTCGATCATCGCCGCCACGGGCTGGCGGATCGTCGTCAGCCCGATGTTCTGCCAGCGCGACATCTCCATATCGTTCAGCCCGATCAGCCCGATATCCCCCGGCACCGACAGCCCCGCATCCTGAATGGCGCTGAGTGCGCCGACCGCCAAGAGATCATCCCCGCAGAAATACGCCTCGGCGGGTGCGCCTGACAGCAAGCGCTGCATTTCCGCCCGTCCGGCATCAAAAGTGTAATCCGTGGCATAGGATTGCGAGACGCGAAAGCCCCGCCCTGCCAGCGCCTGCACAAAGCCTGCCCCCCGGTCTTGGGTAGACGTGGCGCTTTCCGGCCCGCCCAGAAAGCCGACATGCCGATACCCGCGCTGCACCAAGGCCTCGGCGGCCATCCGGCCACAGGCGATGTTATCGATGCCCACCACATGCACTTCTGGCGTCGGCGAATGGCGGCCAAAGGCATGCACCACCGGCAGATGCGCCGTCTTGCAGGCCCGCGCAAAGCTGGAGGGCAGGGTGGAAGAGGCCACGATCACCCCATCCACCGAATACTGCCGCAGCATCCGCAGCGAGGCCCCATGATCCGTCGCCCCGCTCAGGTTCACCAGCAAAGGCCGCAGACCGCGTGATTGCAGCCCACGGGTGAACAGATCAAACACCTCTAGGATCAGCGGGTTGTGAAAGTTGTTGGCGATCAACCCGATCAGCTTCGTCCGCCCCGTCGTCAGGCTGGAGGCCAGCGCATTGGGGGCATAACCAAGATCCTGCGCTGCCGTTTCAACCTTGGCGCGGGTCTTGGCGGAAACCGACGCGCCTTCGGTGAAGGTGCGCGATACGGCAGAGCGTGACACCCCCGCACGTTCGGCAACGTCTTTCAGGGTCACTGCCATCCTGCGCCTGCATCCTGTTCCGCCTGCGCCAGACTATACAGCTTCCAACCCCAAGGAAAACCGCGCCGTCATGAGGCGTGCCGATGATCTTGCGCGGGGCGGGGGGCCAGTGGGGGGGGAGGAGATAAATGGGATTGGCGGTAGCGGGGAAAATGGGATTGGGCGGGTAAGGGTTTTCTGGCGGGCGTTGAAAATAAGGGGTTTTGCGCGGGCGTGGTGTTGTGCTTGCCGCGCTGAGGTCGGAGCAAGTGAAATGAGATTGCCGCCGATCTCTGCCGCGTTGTTCCGATGCGGGAAGCAATCACCATTCCCGCATCGACGCGACCACGCGGCCAACGACCTTGACCTGATCGCTCTCGCTGCCGTCGATCACGATGGGTGGGTAATCCGGGTTTGACGACAACAACTGAAGGCGGTTGCCGGGCAGCTGCTGGATGCGCTTGACGAAGAGCGCGTCGGAATAGGTGACGACGAAGATCGCCCCATGGTGCAGGGCGGTCTGGCTGCGGTCCAGCATGATGAGTTCACCGTCGATCAGCGCCGGGGCCATACTGTCGCCCTTGACCGAAATCAGGCAAAGCGCGTCGGCCTTCAGCCCGCGCTTGGCGATCCAATCACTGTGGACGGCCATCACATCATACCGGGCCTCGACGCCCGCGAATGCGCCGTGACCGGCGCTGGCCTCAACCGTGTATCCGGGGAGGGTCAGGTAGGTCGAAAGCTCATCGTCGCCGAGGCGAGAGAAAGCAGCATCGTTCCCATGCAGATCGTGAACATCGCTCCCTTTCGGGAGCGTCCCTGTCCGCCGTTTTGGACCGTTCCCGGTGAGAAGCCAGTCGATAGACACTCCC
>CALRPK020000025.1:0-10243 GCA_943370015.1 Paracoccus haematequi | reverse complement strand
CACAGCATGCCCGCCTATGAGGTGTCAAACCACGCGGCAGCGGGGGCGGAAAGCCGACATAACCTCGTCTATTGGCGGATGGGCGATTACCTTGGGATCGGGCCGGGGGCGCATGGGCGGGTAACGCTGGACGGCGTCCGATGGGCGACCGAAGCGCCGCGCGCGCCGGGAGATTGGCTGACACGGGTGGAACGGGACGAGGCTGGCGAATTGCCGCGTGAGGTGGTGAGCCGCGAAGAACAGGCCACGGAATATCTGCTGATGTCGATGCGGCTGGCCGAGGGGATGGATGTCGCGCGCTATGAACGCCTGTCCCCTGCCCCGTTGCCTGTGGACCGTCTGGCGCGCTTGGCGGATTTGGGGCTGGTGACGTTGGATGAAGGGCGGCTGAAGGCGACAGCCAACGGGCGGGCCGTGCTGAACGGCATCCTGCGCGAGTTGGCGGCGTGATCGTCCGGGCGCTTTGGGCTGCGGGTGGGGCGGTGGCCTTGGCGCTTGGCGTCGTGGGCATCGTGACGCCCCTGCTGCCAACGGTGCCGTTCCTGTTGCTGGCCGCGTTTTGCTTTGCGCGATCCTCTGCGCGTCTGCACCGCTGGCTGGTGGATCACCCCAAACTTGGCCCGCCGATCCGCGATTGGCAAAAGAACGGCGCGATCAGCCCAAGGGCAAAGCGGCTGGCCACGCTGTCGATTGGCATGACCTTTGCCGTTTCGGTGGCCCTTGGCTTGCGGTGGTGGATACTGGCGGCGCAGCTGGTGGTTCTGGCCGCCGTATTGGTCTTTATATGGCGACGTCCCGACGCATGACCGACAGCGCGGCGCAGAGGAAATCGAGGTCCTCCAACGTGCGATAATGCACGGTGATCGACCCACCATCCATGCCGTGATCAATCGCAACCCGCATGTTCAGCGCGGCAGACAGATCATTCTCCAAGGCCCGCGTGTCGGCATCTTTATCCGCCGATTTCGGGCGCGGACCGCTGGATTTGCCGCCGCCCTTTTGCTCTGGCGTTTTGACCAGATTTTCGGTTTCGCGCACCGACAGGTTCTTGCTGATCACGGCACGCGCCAGTTCGGATGCCCGTGCCGACGTGATCAATGCCCGCGCGTGACCGGCCGACAAACGCCCTTCGCGGACGTGCCCCTGCACATCATCTGGCAAGTTCAACAGGCGCAACAGGTTGGCGATATGGCTGCGGCTTTTGGACAGCGCCTCGGCCAGTTTTTCCTGAGTATGGCCGAATTTCTCCATCAACTGTTTGAAGGCGAGCGCCTCTTCGATGGCGTTCAGATCGGCGCGCTGGATGTTTTCGATGATCGCAACCTCGATCACCTCAGCATCCGTAAAGTCGCGCACGATGACCGGCAGTTCATGCACCTGCGCTAGTTGCGCGGCCCGCCAACGACGTTCGCCTGCGACAATCTCAAACTTGCCATTCGGCAAGGCGCGGACGATCAGCGGCTGGATCACACCCTTTTGGCGGATGGATGAGGCGAGTTCTTGCAGCGCTTCTGGCTGGAAATCGCGGCGGGGCTGGTCAGGGTTGGGCACCAGTTTTTCGACCGGCACCAGCATATCCGGGCGGCGCGGACGGTCTGCGGCAACGGGATCTGCGTCGATATTCACATCGGCCATCAGGGCCGACAGACCACGACCAAGACCACGGCGTTCGTTTTTCTTGTCCATCAGGCGTGTTCCTTGCTGCGGGCGGCGGGGTGGCGATAAATCAGTTCGGCGGCAAGGGCGCGATAGGCCTCTGACCCCTTGGACAAGGGATCATATTGCAGAACTGGCAGCGCGTAAGAGGGCGCTTCGGACACACGGACATTGCGGGGGATAACGGTCTGGAACACAAGGTCACCCAGGTTCTGGCGGGCATCGGTTTCCACCTGCTGGCTCAACCTATTGCGGCCATCATACATGGTCAACACAACACCTTCGATCCGCAGCTTGGGATTCGCGGTTTGACGCACCTCACGAATGGTCAGCATCAGTTGCGACAGCCCTTCCAGCGCGAAGAATTCCGATTGCAGCGGCACAAGAACGGAATGACAGGCGATCATCGCGTTGACGGTCAAAAGCGACAGCGACGGCGGGCAGTCGATCAGGATGAAATCCAGATCATAGCTGTCCATCGACGGTTGGCGCAGGGCGTCATGCAGCAGAAAACTGCGCTTTTCATTCGCCACCAGTTCGATATCCGCCGAAGACAGATCGGCGTTGGCCGGACACACCCACAGGTTCGGAATGGTGCTGGGCTGGATAACATCCGCCAAGGGGGCATCATCGACGATCAGGTCATAGGTCGTCAGCTTGCGCTGCTCTGCCCCAATGCCCAATCCGGTTGAGGCATTTCCCTGCGGATCAAGGTCCACCAGCAGAACCCGCGCGCCCTGTTCAACCAAACCTGCGGCAAGGTTAATGGCCGTCGTGGTCTTGCCCACCCCGCCCTTCTGGTTGGCGATGGCGATGATACGCGGTTGTTTCGGACGGGTGGGGTCAGACATGCTGGATCGCCTTCATTGCCAGAACCACGGCGGAGGGGTCTGTGTCACTGGGAAAAATGGACAAGTCAAAGTGCCATTCCGGTTCAGCTTGCGCGATCTCTTCCCGATGCTGGGCACCCTTTTGGAACAAGGCGATACCGGTCGGCGACAGATGGCGGTGCGCAAAGTGGCAAAGCTGCGGCAAAGCGGCAAGCGCGCGCGCCGACAGCACATCGGCTGACAAGGGCGGAACGGACTCGATTCGGTCTGACAGAACGGAAAGGCGGGCGAGCCCAAGCTCTCGGCCGACCTGACGCAAGAAGGTGGATTTTCGCTGGTCTGACTCGACCAAAGTCAATCGACGCTGGAAATCCAGTTCATGGGCAAGGATCGCAATGACCAGACCGGGAAACCCACCGCCGCTGCCAAGATCCGCCCAATGGTCGATCTTTGGTGGCGCAAGGCGATAAAGCTGTGCGGAATCAACGATGTGGCGCGTCCAAGCCTGTGCCAGTGTTGACTTGGCCACCAGATTTATCGCCGGATTCCACTTTTGCAGCAGCGATACAAAGGTGGTCAATCGGTCGAATGTTTCACGTGAAACATCCAGTCCCGCGATTTCGGTCACTGTCATGCCGATGCCTTAACCCGCTGCGCTTTCCGCAAATGCGCGAGGATCAGCGTCAAGGCTGCCGGCGTCATGCCTTCGATCCGCGCGGCTTGGGCAAGATTGGCGGGGCGCACGCGTTTCAGCTTTGTCGTCAACTCATTCGACAAGCCGGACAAAAGATCATAGTCGAACTGCACGGGGATTTCGGCAGCTTCTTCGCGCCGCAACATCGCGATGTCATCATTCTGCCGGTGCAGATATTGGGCATAAAGCGCATCTGTGGCCATCTGACCCCGGATTGCCGCGTCAAAACCGGCAAATTCCGGGAACAGGCTTTCGACGGCGGATTGCGCGGTTTCCCCCAGCGACAGCAGATCAAAGCCAGAGCGACGCACGCCGTCTTGGCTGACCGAAAGACCCGCGGCAATCGCCTCTTTGGGCGAAACGCGGCGTGATTCCAGGGCCGCACGCGCACCGTGCAGCTGATCCATCTTGGCCTCAAAAACCCGCTGACGCCCCTGCCCCACCGCACTAATTCGAATCGCTTGGGGGGTCAGGCGTTGGTCTGCATTATCCGCCCGCAGCGCTAGACGATATTCCGCGCGCGAGGTGAACATGCGATAGGGCTCTGTCACCCCGCGAGTCGTCAGGTCGTCGATCATCACGCCGATATAGCTGTCTGCCCGACTGAAGGTGACGGGATCACGGCCCAAGGCAGCGGCGGCAGCATTGAACCCCGCGACCATGCCCTGCGCGGCAGCCTCTTCATACCCCGTGGTCCCATTGATCTGGCCCGCAAAATACAGACCGGGGGCGGCCTTCACCTCAAGCGTGGGCAGCAGACCGCGGGGATCGAAGAAGTCATATTCAATGGCATAGCCCGGTTGCAGGATGCGAACCGATTCCAGACCGTGGATGGACCGAACGTAATCCACCTGAACATCTTCTGGCAGCGAGGTGGAGATACCGTTGGGATAAATCGTGTCGTCGTCCAACCCTTCCGGCTCTAGAAATACCTGATGGCCCGTCTTATCGGCGAAGCGCACCACCTTATCCTCGATCGACGGGCAGTAGCGCGGGCCGACGCCTTCGATATGGCCGCCATACATGGCAGAGCGGTCCAGATTGCGGCGGATAATGTCGTGGGTCTGTTCGTTGGTGTGGGTGATCCCGCAGGCAATCTGGCGCACAAAGGGCGTCTTGTTTAGGAAGGAAAACATCACCGGGTCATCATCGGCGGGTTGGCTGTCCAGCTTGGCCCAATCGATGGTCTTTCCATCCAGACGCGGCGGTGTGCCGGTTTTCAACCGCCCGCGGCCCAGATCCAAGGCGGCCAAGCGGCTAGCCAAGGGGATGGATGGCTTGTCGCCCATCCGCCCACCGGGGCGTTTGACGTCGCCGATATGGATCAACCCGTTCAAGAAGGTTCCGGCGGTCAGGATCACCGCTTTGGCGGTGATGCGGCTGCCATCGCCCAGAACGACCCCAGCGAAGCGGCCAGAGTCTTCAATCAGATCAGCCACTTCGCCTTCGATCAGCGACAAGTTGGGCGTCGAAAACAGCTCCGCCAGCATCGCTTGACGGTAGAGCTTCCGGTCGGCCTGCGTGCGCGGGCCTTGCACGGCGGGGCCTTTGCGGCGGTTCAGCAGGCGGTATTGAATGGCCGCCTTATCCGCGACACGGCCCATGACGCCATCCATCGCGTCAATCTCACGCACTAGATGGCCCTTGCCCAGCCCGCCGATGGCCGGGTTGCACGACATCACGCCGATGTTGTCGATCCGCAGGGTGACAAGCGCGGTCTGTGCGCCCATGCGGGCAGAGGCCGCTGCCGCTTCGGAACCGGCATGGCCGCCACCAATGACGATGACGTCAAAATGTTTCACGTGAAACACCCTCACTTCCCGATACAAAAGCTGGCGAAGATTTCGTCCAGCAGATTTTCGACATCGACCCGCCCGACCAGCGATTCCAAGGCGCGAATGGCCACCCGCAACTCTGCCGCCGCAAGTTCCGCCCGCTCCGCGCCTCTCTCTACCTCAATCCGTGCCGATTCCATAGCCCGGATCGTGCGATCAATCGCCAGCCGATGCCGTTCGCGCGTCACCGTTGCGGCATTGGCGACGCGGCTTTGCAAGATTTCGCCGATGCGGTCGATCAACTCGGCAATCCCCTGCCCGGTCTTGCCCGAGACACCTTGCCCGGTCAGATCGGCCTTGCCTGAAATGACGATGTCATCCGGCAGCGGTTCAACGCCCGCAATCGGGGTATCGCTGGTCAAGAACACCCGCAGATCCGCCGCCTGCGCCCGTTGCAGCGCGCGGTCAATGCCGATGCGTTCTACCTTATCCTCAGTCTCACGCAAACCGGCCGTGTCCAGCAGCGTCACCGCCAGACC
Organism: Paracoccus haematequi; assembly: GCA_943370015.1. GTDB lineage: Bacteria > Pseudomonadota > Alphaproteobacteria > Rhodobacterales > Rhodobacteraceae > Paragemmobacter > Paragemmobacter haematequi_A. The sequence goes on along the minus strand of CALRPK020000025.1, from coordinate 4,749 downwards.
CTGAATATCCATCCGCACCTCGATCACATCGCGCGTCGTACCCGCAACGTCAGAGGTGATCGCCGCCTCGCGCCCCGCCAAGGCATTGAGCAAGGTAGATTTTCCCGCATTTGGCGCGCCGAGGATCGCAACCTCAAACCCTTCACGAATCCGCTCTGACGCCCGCGCACCGGACAATTCAGCCACCAATTCCGCCTGAACGCCCTGCAGCAACGCGCGCACCTCTGGCGTGACATCAACCGGCACATCCTCATCAACGAAATCAATCGTTGCCTCGATCAAAGCCGCAGCGCGGATCAACCGCGCCCGCCAGCCCTCGGCCCGACTGCCAATGGCACCTGACAGCACGCGCAGCGCTTGATGCCGTTGGGATTCGGTTTCCGCATCGATCAGATCGGCCAGACCTTCGACTTGCGCCAGATCAAGACAGCCATTTTCCAACGCGCGGCGGGTAAACTCACCCGGTTCGGCCAAGCGCAACCCATCGATTTGGCCCAAAGCGCGCAAGACGGATTGGACCACGGCGACGGAGCCGTGCAGGTGCAGTTCCGCGACTTCCTCTCCCGTAAAACTCGCCCCCGCTGCAAAGCACAGGACCAGCGCCTGATCCAGCACCTCGCCATCCCAGCGCAAGGACCGCAGGCTTGCTTGCCGCATCGGTGGCAGGGCCCCGGCCAACTGGACCACAGCCGCATGCGCCAAGGGACCAGAGAGGCGAAGCACCGCCACCCCGGCCTTGCCGCGTGCGCTGGCCAAGGCATAGATCGTGTCCACGGTCGAACCCTTCGGTCAGGGATCAGGTGTTCATCGAGTCGAAGAATTCCGAATTCGACTTGGTCTGCTTCAGCTTGCCCAACAGGAATTCGATGGCGTCGGTCGTGCCCATCGGGTTGAGGATGCGGCGCAGCACATAAGTCTTTTGCAGGTCGATCTTTTCGACCAGCAGATCCTCTTTCCGGGTGCCGGATTTCAGGATGTCGATGGCCGGGAACACGCGCTTGTCGGCGACCTTGCGGTCTAGCACGATTTCAGAGTTGCCGGTGCCCTTGAATTCTTCAAAGATCACTTCGTCCATCCGGCTGCCGGTATCGATCAGCGCCGTCGCGATGATGGTCAGCGACCCGCCCTCTTCGATATTGCGCGCCGCACCAAAGAAGCGCTTCGGGCGTTGCAGCGCATTCGCATCCACACCGCCGGTCAAAACCTTACCGGAGGATGGCACAACAGTGTTGAACGCCCTACCAAGTCTTGTGATCGAGTCGAGCAGGATCACAACATCTCGCTTATGCTCCACCAGACGCTTGGCCTTTTCGATCACCATTTCCGCCACGGCCACGTGCCGCGTCGCCGGTTCGTCGAAGGTCGAGGACACAACCTCCCCCTTCACGGAGCGCTGCATGTCGGTGACTTCTTCGGGGCGTTCGTCGATCAGCAGAACGATCAGATAGCATTCCGGGTGGTTGGTCGCGACGGAATGGGCGATGTTCTGCAACAGCACGGTCTTACCCGTGCGCGGCGGAGCCACGATCAGCGCGCGCTGGCCTTTGCCGATGGGGCAAACAAGGTCGATGATCCGGGCCGAGCGATCCTTGACCGTCGGGTCTTCGATTTCCATCTTCAGCCGCTCATCGGGATACAGCGGGGTCAGGTTGTCGAAGTGCACCTTGTGGCGGGCGCGTTCCGGGTCGTCGAAGTTGATCTTCGTCGCCTTCACAAGGCTGAAATAGCGCTCATTCTCACGCGGGGCCTGGATCACGCCCTCGATGGAATCCCCGGTGCGCAGGCTGAACATGCGGATCATGTCGGGTGAGACGTAGATATCATCCGGGCCGGGCAGATAGTTCGCCTCGGGGCTGCGCAGAAAGCCGAAACCGTCCTGCAACACTTCCAACACGCCATCGCCGCCGATCTCAAACCCGTCTTCGGCGTGTTCCTTCAGGATCTGGAACATCATCTCGCCCTTCCGCATGGAAGGCGCGTTCTCGATCTCCCACTCTTCGGCCATCGCCAAAAGGTCGGCAGGCGTCTTGGCCTTGAGGTCGGACAGGTTCAGCCGTTCAGTCGTCATGCGGAATACATCCTGATCGCGCAGCGGGGCGCGGAACGTGTGGGTCGGTGACGCAGGCGCGTCAAGGCACAGGGGGGCGCATCGGGCCGGACGGCCCTGCTGACTGGGCAGTTAAGTCCACCCGTCGCAAAAGTCAACGCAAAGCGGCAGCGTCGGCCGGGATCACCATTTCACGATGACGGAAAACACGATGATCAGCAAAAGCAGCGTCGGCACTTCGTTCATCATTCGGTAACCGCGGCCTGTCAGGGTGTTCTGCCCCTCAACAAAGTCTTTGCGCCGTGCCTCCAGCCACATGTGAAACCACGTCATCGCCAGCACAGAGGCCGCCTTGGTCCAGGGCCATACCTCTGACCAATCGACGATGCCGGGGGTCAAGACCAACGCCAGACCAAAGACCCATGTCGCGATCATCGCGGGGTTCATGATGGCCCGCAGCAACCGCCGCTCCATCGTCTGAAACAGCAGGTCCGTGGGGCTGCCACGGCCGACCTCTTCGACGTGATAGACGAACAGGCGCGGCAGGTAGAACAGACCCGCCATCCAAGCCACCACGGACACGATGTGCAGCGCCTTTGTCCAAAGGTACATATCCGCCAAAAAGCCATCCATCGCACGCGCTCCGCCCTGTCATCTACTTCTTCATAAAGAAAAAGAATCTGAAAGGAAGATGATGATGTTGGCCCTGTGGGTAACCGTTGATCCAATTCCGCCCAGACAGTTACTCACAGCACTGACTCTGTGGATAAGGCCAAGGAAGCGCTGCGTGCGATTTATACCCTGTGATCGGATTTCCCTTTGTTGCCCAGTATGTTGCGCTTTGTCAGAAAAGCGCGATTGATCCACAGCCAGCCGCGGCGTCAAAGGGCGGATAAATCTGTCATCCCCAGACAGCTTGAACCGTCACACACAGGTGGACAAGCCATGCGCATTCCTTGACAAACTGCCGGGAACTCTGTCCCTCTCGCCTCTGACCGCGACTTGCCCCCTGTCCGCCCCATGGATGCGCCACCAGAACAAAACGGCACTATCCACAGGCCCGCCCCCAAAGCCGCCCCAACCGATGGCCCCGCCAAACCCCATGAAGCCAACCCAATGACGCCGCGTCTGATCCTTGCCTCGCAATCCGCCATTCGGGCGCGTCTTTTGGCGCAGGCCGGGGTCGTGGTGGATGCCCTGCCCGCCCGCATTGACGAAACCGCCATCCGCGCCGGGCTAGAGGCCGAAGCTGCCACCCCCCGCGACATCGCCGATACGCTGGCCGAGATGAAGGCCCGCAAACTGGCCGAGCGGAACCCCGATGCCGTGGTGATCGGCTGCGATCAGGTGCTGGAGTTTCGCAAGACCGTCTTTGGCAAGCCGGAGACGCGCGAAGAGGCCCGCGCCCAGCTGACCGCTTTGCGCGGTCAGACCCACCGTCTGTTGTCAGCCGTGGTCGTCTATGACCGGGCGGAACCCGTCTGGCGGCATGTCGGTGAGGTGCGCCTGACCATGCGTGATTTTTCGGACGCGTTTTTGGAGGATTACCTGTCGCGCAACTGGCCAGAGGTGCATGATTCGGTCGGTGCCTATAAGTTGGAACAGGAAGGTGTGCGCCTGTTCAGCGCGGTGGAGGGTGACTATTTTACCGTGCTGGGTCTGCCCCTGTTGCCGCTATTGGCTTGGTTGGGATTGAAAGGGTATATCGCGTCATGACGGACCATCCGCGCATCCCGCTCGCCGGTGTCATCGGCTCTCCCATCGCGCACAGCCGATCCCCGGCGCTGCATGGCTATTGGCTGAAGCGTTACGGGCTAAAGGGGCATTATGTGCCCTTGGACATCGCGCAGGCGGACCTGCGCGAGGCGCTGCGGATGATGCCCAAGATGGGCTTTGTCGGCTGCAATGTGACCATTCCGCATAAAGAGGCGATTTTGCAAATCGCCGATGTGGTGACCGACCGCGCGGCGCTGATTGGGGCCGCGAATACGCTGATCTTCCGCAAGGATGGCAAGATCCACGCTGATAACACCGATGGCGCGGGCTTCGTCGCCAATCTGCGCCAGAACGCGCCGCAGTGGAAACCCGCCTCTGGTCCTGCCGTGGTCTTTGGGGCTGGCGGTGCCGCGCGGGCGGTGATCGCCGCCTTGATTGAGGTTGGGGTGCCGGAAATCCGCCTGACCAACCGCACAAGGGCGCGGGCCGAGGCGATCAAGGCCGATTTCGGCGCCAAGATCACCGTGCAGGAATGGGTCCAAGCCCCGGCGATGCTGGAAGGGGCGGCGACCGTGGTGAATACCACCGCGCTTGGCATGACGGGAAAAAGTGATTTCAACGTTCCGCTGGACACTCTGCCCAGCACGGCCTTGGTGACCGATATCGTCTATACCCCCCTGATGACGCAGTTTTTGATTGAGGCGCAGGACAGGGGTTGCACCGTGGTGGATGGTCTGGGGATGCTGCTGCATCAGGCCGCCCCGGGGTTTGAGCGTTGGTTCGGTCACCGGCCAGAGGTGGACGACGCCACCCGCGCCGCCGTTCTGTCGGCATGACTGCTGCGCGCCCTTTCCGCCTTGGCCTGACCGGCAGCATCGGCATGGGCAAGAGTACCACCGCCGCGCTGTTTCGGGAACAGGGCGTGCCGGTCTGGGATGCGGATGCCGCCGTACATCGGCTTTATGCGCCCAGTGGGGCGGCAGTTG
>CALRPK020000024.1:0-10311 GCA_943370015.1 Paracoccus haematequi | reverse complement strand
CGGCGTGGTCTATGCCCCGGCGCAGGGGCGGTTGTTCTATACGCAGGCTGATGGGCAGGCGGTGGAAGAGGTTGGCGCGTTTGACAAGGCCAGCGCCGGTGCCGTGACCCCGATTCGCGTTGCGACCCCGGATAACGCGGCGCTGATGGTGGTGGCCTCAAAATCCCATCGCGATGCGGCAACGGATGATTACATCGGCAAATATGCGGTGAAAGACAGCCGCAGCGCCGGATCGTCGCTGAAATTCTGTCTGGTGGCGACGGGTGAGGCGGATCTTTACCCGCGCCTTGGCCGCACAATGGAATGGGATACGGCGGCGGGCGATGCCGTCTTGCGCGGCGCGGGCGGGCATGTGGTGCGGATGGATGACCATACGCCGTTGAGCTATGGCAAGGCGGGCTGGGACAATCCATTCTTCATCGCCTATGCGCCGGGGGTGGAGTTGAAGAAATGACCGTCCTGATCGCCATTCCCGCCCGCTATGCCAGCACCCGCTACCCCGGCAAACCGCTTGTGGCGTTGAAAGGCCCGGATGGGGAAAAGACCCTGATCCGCCGCAGTTGGGAGGCCGCGATGGCCGTGCGCGGCGCCGACCGCGTGGTGGTGGCGACCGATGACGACCGCATCCGCGATCATGCCATGGGCTTTGGGGCAGAGGTGGTGATGACCTCTACCGCTTGCCAGAACGGCACCGAACGCTGCGCCGAGGTGGCGGCGAAACTGCCGGGGTTTGACATCGTGGTGAACCTGCAAGGCGATGCGCCACTGACCCCGGCTTGGTTCATCGAAGACCTTGTCGCCGGACTGCGCGCCAATCCGGCGGCGGAGATTGCAACACCGGTGCTGCGCTGCGAAGGGCGGATGCTGGCCAAGCTGCTGGAAGATCGCCGCAACGGGCGCGTCGGGGGGACTACGGCGGTGTTCGGTGTGGGGGGAAGGGGGCTCTATTTCTCGAAAGAGGTGATCCCCTTTACCGGCCAAAGCTATGGCGATGAAGACCCGACGCCCGTGTTCCACCATGTCGGCGTCTATGCCTATCGCCCTGCGGCCCTCGCCGCCTATCCCGCTTGGCCCACAGGTCCGCTAGAAAAACTGGAGGGGTTAGAGCAGCTGCGCTTCCTTGAAAACGGGCGGCAGGTGCTGTGTGTGGAGGTTGAGGCCAAGGGACGCCAGTTCTGGGAGTTGAACAACCCCAGCGACGTCCCGGTGATCGAGGCCATGATGGCCGAGATGGCCTAAGGTCCGGCGGCGGTGCGGGTCAGCGTCGTCATCGTCAGCCGCCATCGCCCCGCATTGTTGCGCCGTTGCCTTCTGGGTCTGAGCCAACAGGATGTGCCGGGTTTTGAGGTGGTGGTGGTCGCCGATCCCGCCGGAATTGCTGCCGCGCAGGGCTTTGCCGTCAAGACGGTGGTCTTTGACGAACCCAACATCTCCGCCGCGCGCAATTTTGGCATCGCGCAGGCGGGCGGCGATGTCGTGGCCTTCATCGACGATGACGCGGTGCCGGAACCCACATGGCTGTCCCGCCTGAGCGCGCCTTTCGCTGATGCGCAGGTGATCGCCGCCACAGGCTTTATCCGTGGCCGCAATGGGATCAGCTTTCAGTGGAAGGCGGCTTGGGTGGATGCTGCGGGCAATGATACCCCCTTGCCCGTTGATGGCGTGACCCTGCTGCCCTCAACCCCCGCAAAGGCGGTCAAGACCCAAGGCACCAACTGTGCCTTTCGCCGCGAAACTCTTGCCGGGGCAGGGGGGTTCGATCCGCTCTTCCGCTTTTTCCACGATGAAACCGACCTGAACCTGCGGCTTGCCGGGCAAGGGCTGACCGCCATCGTGCCGGATGCTCAGGTGCATCACGGTTTTGCCGAAGGTCCGCATCGCCGCGCCGACCGGGTGCCGACATCGCTGCATGAGATCGCCGCCAGCACGGCGGTCTTCCTGCGACGTCACGCCAATGGTGCAACGGCAAGGCATCTGTCAGAATTGACCGACCGCGAGCGCCGCCGCGCGCTGGGCCATATGGTGGCAGGCCGGATCGAACCGCGCGATGTGACGCGGCTGCTGACCTCGCTTCAATCCGGTTGGGGGGATGGTCTGTCTCGACCGCTGACCGATCTGCCGCCCTTGCCGCCGCCGCAAACCGCGTTCCTGCCCTTTGACGGCCCCGGCCCTCGGCAGGGTCTGGTACTTTGGGGTTGGCGGCATCAGGCCCCGGCGCTGACCGTGAAAGCGCAAGCCGCCGCAGCGCGGGGCCATATCGTCACGTTGTTCCTATTCACCCCAGATACCCGGCCACATTGGCACGGTTTTGGCGCGGATGGCATCTGGCGGCAGACGGGCGGCCTGTTCGGCCCTGCGGATCGTGGGGAGGCAATCTTCCGCCTGTGGCGCATGGGTGACAGGGTGGATCATGAAATTGCGTGTCTTTGTCGCTTGCGAGCCACCACATAAGCGAATATCGCCCCCACGTCGTTTCCATATATGTTACGATTAATCTGTTCTTGGCATAATTTTGCCAGTTTTTGGCATATGGTTGGCGATGCCCCGGTTGTGGTGGGGCCAACGTGATAGTGGGTGACACATGAAGCCGAAGAAGGTCACAAAGGCCATCTTTCCCGTCGCGGGTCTGGGGACCCGCTTTCTTCCCGCCACCAAGTCGATCCCGAAAGAGATCATGACACTGGTGGACCGCCCCCTGATCCAATACGCGATCGATGAGGCGCGGGCGGCCGGGATCAAGGAATTCATCTTCGTGACCTCGCGCGGGAAATCCGCGCTTGAGGATTACTTTGACGTGGCCCCCGAACTGGAATCCGCGCTGCGCAAGGCGGGCAAGGACCAGTTGTTGGATATCCTCAAGGAAACCAACATGGATTCGGGTGCCATCGCCTATATCCGGCAGAACCGGCCCATGGGTCTGGGCCATGCGGTGTGGTGCGCGCGGCGTCTGATCGGCAATGAGCCCTTTGCCGTGTTGCTGCCCGATGACGTGATCGCGGCGGAAAAACCCTGTTTGGCGCAGATGATGGATGCCTACGAACAGACCGGCGGCAATGTGGTTGCCGCGATGGAAGTGGCACCCGAAAAAACCTCATCCTACGGCGTCTTGGACATTGCCGAGGATATGGGGGCCATCGTTCAGGCCAAGGGCATGGTGGAAAAGCCGAAACTCGGCACCGCACCGTCGAACCTTGCGGTGATCGGGCGCTATATCCTGACGCCGAAGATCATGACCAACCTCAACAAGATGAAGCAGGGCGCAGGTGGCGAAATCCAACTGACCGACGCCATCGCCGAAGAGGTGACGTCGGGCAAGGTCTACGGCTACCGCTTCCGGGGTCAGCGCTATGACTGCGGGTCCAAGGCGGGCTTTTTGCAGGCGACGGTGGCCTTTGGTCTGGCGCGGCCCGATCTGCGCGAGGAATTCGCCAGCTACCTGAACGACATGATCGCGCTGCAAAAGGCCGCGCAATAAGGCCCGTGGCCGCGACCGCCCATCTGATTGACCTGACGCGACTGGTCTCGCGTCAGGGTCATGCCACCCTGACCGGGATTGACCGGGTTGAACTGGCGTGGCTGTCGCATCTTTTGACGCTGGAAACCCCGCTTTTCGCGCTGGTCCGCACCCCTGCGGGCTGCTTGCTGCTGCCGCGCGCCGGGGCGCAGGCGGTGCAGGACATGGCCTTGCGGCAGCTGGTGCCGAGCCGTTTGGACCTGCTGTCGCGCCTGATGCGGCGGGGCAATCCGGCGCGGGGGCGGGCGGAAACGCTGTTGCGGCGGATGGCCATCGCGCGACTGCCGGTCTGGCGCTTGGCGCGCGGGCTGCGGCATTTGCCCAAAGGGGCGGTGTATCTGAACCTTGGCCACAGCAACCTGTCCGCGCCGGTTTTGGCGGCATTGGGACAGGCGGGGTTGCGGCGTTTGGTGATGGTGCATGACTGCATCCCTCTGGATCACCCCGAATTCAGCCGCGCCGATGCGCCTGCTGCCTTTGCCGCCAAACTGGCCGCCGTGTCGGCCCATGCCGATGCGGTGATCCACCTGACCCAAGCCACGCGCCGGGCGACAGAGAGGCATCTGTCCCGCCTTGGCCGCGTGCCGCCGGGGATCGTGGCACCGCTTGGGGTCACGGTCGCGCCGCCTGATCCTGCGGCAGTCCCGAGTGGGCTGGACCTGACTCACCCCTATTTCGTAATCCTTGGCACCATCGAGCCGCGCAAGAACCATGCGCTGTTGCTGGATGTCTGGGACCATCTGGCCAAAAGCGCCGACCCCTTGCCATGGCTGATCATCGCGGGGGGGCGGGGTTGGGCCGGACCTGACCTGCTGGCGCGTCTGGACCGGCACCCGCCGGGGGTGATCGAATTGCCGGGCCTGTCCGATGGCGCGGTGTCAGCGCTGTTGACCGGTGCCCGCGCGCTGCTGTTTCCCACCCATGCCGAAGGTTTTGGCCTGCCCGCCATGGAAGCCGCCGCCCTGTCCGTGCCGCTGATTTGCAGCGATCTGCCGGTTTTCCATGAGATATTGAACGACTATCCCGTTTACCTGCAGCCCGACGATATATATTCTTGGTCGGAAACAATAAAACGGGTATCCGGTGCAGAACGGGTTGCCGTTACGGGCGCAGTGCAGGTTTTGCCACAGTGGCAAGAACATTTCCGTACGGTCTTAACCGGCGAGTGAGTTGTGCCGTTTATCCATTTCGGGCAGTCCGCCCATGGGAAGAGTAGCGATTGGGACTCCTGACACGATACGCTTTGCGATTGTCACGCCAGCGCTGGCGCGTGCGTGCTTGGCGCAAAGGGCGCGAATTGCGCGTCGTGGTCAATCGCACCACGCAAATCCGCCCCGATCACATCATGGTCTTTTCGACCATCCGCAATGAACGCATCCGCCTGCCGTTCTTTCTGCGCTATTACCGTGACCTCGGGGTCAACCATTTCGTTTTCGTGGACAATGACAGCACCGACGGGTCGCGCGAATTTCTGGCCTCGCAGCCGGATGTGTCGCTGTGGCACACCAAGGGCAGTTACAAACGGTCGCGCTTTGGCATGGATTGGATGAATTTCCTGCTGGCCAAGCATGGTCACGGGCATTGGACGCTCTGCGTCGATCCGGATGAGTTTTTTGTCTATCCCTTCTGTGACACGCGGCCCTTGCGGGCGCTGACGGATTGGCTGGATGCCTCGTCGATCAAGTCGTTCTCGGCGATGCTTCTGGACATGTATCCCAAGGGACCGATTGACGCCCGCCCCTATGCCGAAGGGCAGGACCCGCTGGAAATTACCCAGTATTTCGACAGCGGCAATTACACCGTCAGCCGCAACCGCCGCTTTGGCAATCTGTGGATTCAAGGCGGCCCCCGTGCACGCCTGTTCTTTGGCGACGTTCCCGAACGCGCGCCTGCGTTGAACAAGGTGCCCTTGGTGCGGTGGAGCAAGGAATTCGCCTATGTCTCCTCGACCCATATGCTGCTGCCACGGGGTCTTAATCTGGTTTACGACGAATGGGGCGGGGAAAAGGCCAGTGGCTGCCTGCTGCATGCCAAGTTCCTCGACACCTTCCCCGCCAAGGCGGATGAGGAGATGTCGCGCAACCAGCACTACGCCGCCAGCCATGAATACAAGGCCTACAAGGCCGGTCTGGCCCGCCACCCCGATCTGTGGTGCCGGTGGAGTGAAAAGTACATCAACTGGCGCCAGCTTGAGATTTTGGGGCTCATGTCCAAGGGGAACTGGGCATGACGACGGTTGGCTTTGTCATGCTGTGCCACACCGCGCTGGAACGCGCGGCGCAGGTCGCGCGGCACTGGGCCGAACGGGATTGCCCGGTGGTGATCCATGTCGACAAACGGGTGGAAAAGTGGAACTACGACCGCCTGCGCGCCGATCTGTCTGACCTGTCCAATGTGCGGTTTTCGGCCCGCCATGCCTGCGAATGGGGGACATGGGGCCTTGTCGCCGCCACCCAAGACGCGGCTGAGATGATGTTGGCCGAATTCCCGGCGGTGCGGCATGTCTATCTGGCGTCAGGCTCTTGCCTGCCCTTGCGCCCGGTGGCCGATCTGGTGGCCTATCTGGACCAGCGCCCGCGCACCGATTTCATCGAATCCGTCACGACCGAGGATGTGGGCTGGACCATCGGCGGTCTGGATTTCGAACGCTTCACGCTGCGCTTCCCGTTTTCATGGCGCAAACAGCGGATGCTGTTTGACATCTATGTCGGTCTGCAACGGCAGGTCGGTTTCCGCCGTCAAATCCCCAATGGCCTTGTCCCGCATCTGGGCAGCCAGTGGTGGTGCCTGACGCGGCAAACGCTGTCGGCCATCCTCGAAGGGCCGGACCGCGTGGTGAATGACCGCTACTTCCGCCGGGTCTGGATTCCCGATGAAAGCTATTTCCAAACGCTGGTGCGGCAGGTGTCGTCCAATGTGGAAAGCCGCTCCCTGACGCTGTCGAAATTCGACTTTCAGGGCAAGCCGCACATCTTTTACGACGATCACCTGCAACTTCTGCGCCGGTCTGATTGCTTTGTGGCGCGGAAAATCTGGCCCTATGCGACCAAGCTTTACAGCACTTTCCTGAACGACGACGCCGAGGCGCAGGCGGGCGGCGAACCCAACCCAGGCAAGATTGACCGCCTGTTCGCCAAGGCGGTGGAACGGCGGACCAAGGGGCGCGCGGGGCTGTATATGCAAAGCCGATTCCCCAATGCCGATTGGGAAAACGGCAAGACCGCCGCACCCTATTCCGTGTTCCAAGGTTTTGCTGATGTGTTCGAGAATTTCGACACATGGCTGGGCAAGGTGACAGGCACGCGGGTGCATGGCCATCTTTTCGCGCCCGACCGCGTGCATTTCGCGGGGGGTGAGACGATCTATAACGGCGCTTTGTCCGACAGCGCCAAATTGCGCGACTACAACCCGCGCAGTTTCCTGACCAACCTGATCTGGTCCACGCGTGGTGAGAGGCAAAGTTTCCAGTTCGGCCCGGCAGACAGCCAAGAGCTGACATGGTTCATGGCGCTGGACCCACATGCGCAGATTTCGGTGATCTCGGGTGCTTGGGCGCTGCCGCTGTTCCGGTCCAACCGCAATTTCAGTGAGATCCGGAAAGAAGCCGCCCGGCTGCAAAAGCTGGAAAGCGATTTTCTGAACGTGCTGAAACTCGGCTCCACCAAGGCGCGGGTGCGGACATGGACGCTGGCCGAATTCGTCGAAAACCCGATGGAGCCTTTGCAGACCATCGTGGATGAGATCAGCCCCCGCTCCTTGCGCCGCCTGACCGAAGCGCCCAAGATGGTGGATCTGTCGGGCTTTGGCCAATTCCTGCAAAACCTGCGCAATCAGGGGATGCAGCCGGTGTTGATGGGGGATTTCCCGGCAGGCGATGATCCCCGCCCCTCTGCCGCCCGGACGCGGCGGCCCTATCTGGTGAAGTGACCCGTGCCCCAGCGTTTCGACAGTTTCGTGATGTTCGCCGAAATGCGGACGGGGTCCAATTTCCTTGAGGCCAATCTGAACGCGCTGCCCGGAGTGCTGTGTCACGGTGAGGTGTTCAATCCCTTCTTCATCGGCAAGAAGGATCAGACCGACCTGTTCGACATCACCCTGACCCAGCGTGAGGCTGACCCCCTGCCAATGCTGCGCCGCTTACGGGAACGGACCGATGGGCTGTCGGGCTTTCGCTATTTCCACGACCATGACCCGCGGGTCTTTGACGCGGTGATGGACGATCCGCGCTGCGCCAAGATCATCCTGACCCGCAACCCGGTGGAAAGCTACGTCAGTTGGAAGATCGCGCAGGCCACCGGGCAATGGAAGCTGACCAATCCCAAGAACCTGAAAACCGCCCGCGCCCATTTCAACGCGGCCGAGTTTGAAGCGCATCTTGAGGCTTTGCAGGCGTTTCAGGTCCGGCTGATGAACCGGCTGCAAACCAGCGGCCAGACGGCGTTCTATGTCGATTACGAAGATATCCAGAACCTTGATGTCATCAACGGTCTGGCCGCGTGGCTGGGTGTTTCGGCGCGGCTTGAGGCGCTGGATGACAAGCTGAAAAAGCAAAACCCCGAAGACATCGCCGACAAGGTGGAAAACTATCCGGCGATGGAGGCGGCCTTGGCGCGCATCGACAGGTTCAATCTGTCGCGCACGCCGAATTTCGAACCGCGCCGCCCTGCGGGTATCCCCGGCTATGTCGCAGCGCGCGACGTGCCCTTGCTGTTCCTGCCGATCAAGGGGGGGCCTGTGGCGCAGGTGGTGGTGTGGCTGTCCGGTTTCGGCGGGGTTGAGCAGGATTTCACCCAGAAATCCCTGCGCCAGTGGAAGCGCAGCTATCCCGGCCATCGCAGCTTTGCCGTGGTGCGGCATCCCTTGGTGAGGGCGCATGCCGTGTTCAACGCGCAGGTTCTGGGATCGACGCAGCAGGATTTCCGCAACATGCTGACGCGGCAGCACGGGGTGAACCTGCCAAAGCAAGGCGGGCATTACGCCGACCCTCAGGCCTATCGGGACGGGTTTCTGGCATTCCTGCGCTTTGCCAAGAAAAACCTTGGCGGGCAGACGGCGGTGAAGGTCGATCCTTATTGGGCCAGCCAATCGGCGGTGTTGCAGGGCTTTGCCCAAGCCCAAGCGCCGGATGTCGTGCTGCGTGAGGATCGCCTGACCCAAGGTCTGGCGTGGCTCTGCGCAGAGGTGGGGGCCACGCCCGCGCCCCTGCCAGCCGTGGCGGAACCCGCCCCGGCACCCTTGGCCAGCATCTGGGACGAAGAGCTAGAGGTTGCCTGCCGCGATGCCTATGGCCGCGACTACATCGCCTTTGGCTATGACGATTACGCGGCCTGAGGGGCGCGGGCTTCGGTCAGGATCGCGTGCAGCTTGGCCGGATCGGTGTTGGCGCGCAGTTTTGACACCACGGCCTGATCGCGCATGGTGCGGCTGACCAAGGCCAGCGCTTTCAGATGGTCCACCCCCGAATCTTTTGGCGCGAAGAGGCCAAAGATCAGATCCACGGGCTGACGGTCCACCGAATCATAGTTCAGCGGCTTTTCCAGCCGGATGAACACGCCGACGATGCGATTCAAATCCTCAAGCCTTGCATGGGGCAGGGCGATGCCATGGCCCACACCGGTGGGGCCAAGGCTTTCGCGTTCCTGCAAGCCATCGACGGCGATGGCCGCCGTCAGGCCATAGGCCCCGGCGGCCAACTCTCCCAATTCCTGAAAGAGCCGCTTCTTGCTGGTCATTTGACCGATGACCCTGACGGCCCCCGGTATCAGTAGCTTGGCAAGTTCCATGCGCCGCCGTTGTTCCCGTTGCGCGCCAGAAAAGGCCGCATCATTTGCTGTTGCGCGGGTCGATCCAGCCGATGTTGCCGTCGTCCCGACGGTACACCACGTTCACGCCGCCATGTCCTTCGTTGCGAAAGACCAACATCTTCTGCCCGCCAAGTTCAAGCTGCATCACAGCTTCGCCCACGGTGATCGACGGAATCTTGGTTTCCATCTCTGCAATCACGATGGGTTGCGACAGGTCGTTGTGGTCGTCTTCCGCTTCCTCTGATGGGGCGAGGATATAGGAAGAACCGCCGCCGAATTCAACCGGATCAATCCGGTCGCGATGATGGTTGCGCAGACGCCGTTTGTAGCGGCGCAATTGCTTGTCCATCTTTTCGCGGCAGCTTTCAAAGGCGGCGTAGATGTCGGTCGCATGGCCCTTGGCCTGTGCGGTGAGGCCGGTGGACAGGTGGATCACGGTTTCGCAGATCAACTCATGCGCGGATTTGGAAAAGACCACGACAACCTCGGTCGGGCGCTGGGCGTATTTTTCAACCACCTCGCCCAGTTCGGCCTTCACATGGGTCTGAAGGGCCTCGCCGATGTCGATCTGCTTGCCGCTGATCTGGTAACGCATGATGCTTCCTCCGCGTGTGTCGGACGGCCCCCGGCCTGCGGCAAGGGGAGAGGTCCGGTGTAAATTCGATCTGGGTTCTGCCCCGGCGTTCCGCAAGCGCGTCTGCCGTCAAAAGGGCGGCAAAGGCGGAACACGGTCAGGGCGGTTTTCGCTCGCATCCCAGACATTTACGGACAGGGCAGGGGCAGTTGTCAACAGAATCGTGACGGGGGAGGGTGGCGGAGGATTGGGTAGTAAGGGGTGCAAGGGTGCCAAACCTTGTGTCGCAACGGTCAGTGTTGGACCGGGACCCAAAGTCCCGGTCCGCGCGCAGCCCGCCCCACCGGGCTGCGCGCCCGAGGGCGCACATCCCGGCGGTCTGCACGCAGACCTATGGCGGCCCTTCCCGACAGTCCCCC
>CALRPK020000023.1:0-10369 GCA_943370015.1 Paracoccus haematequi | reverse complement strand
CGGAATGGAAGCCCAGACGCTGGAAATCGTCGATGGTCTGGCGGATCGGGCGGAAGGGGTAGGACGATCCGAACAGGAACTGATCCCCCAGAAAGCTGTTCACGGCTTGAACGTAAACCTCTCCGCCCGGCTGAAAGAGATACATGTCGGGGATGATCGACACGTTCTCATGCCGGAAGGCCACGCCGACGATCTGCGGCACATTGGGCCAATAGCCGTGATAGGCCGCGATTCTCAGGCGCGGAAAGGCGCGGGCGACATTGGCCACGGGGGCCGGATCGTTGAAGCGGTGGTCCGGCGTCGTCGGCCCCGTCATCAGGAACACCGGCGCGCCAAGGTCTTGCAGCAGGTCATAGACCGGGTGGAAAATCGGATCATCCGGATGGCGGGCAGGGCTGCCAAAACCCGGCTCAATGTCGATGCCGCGCAGGCCCAGCGTGGTGATCGCGCGCTCCACCTCGGCCAATGTCGCGCGGGGGCCAAGCTGTTCGGGGTCAACCGATCCGATGCCTTCCAACAAGGGCGAGGCGCTGACAATCCCGTGGATCGCGTCATTGGGCAGGTGCTGGCTGGGGGTGTGCCGCCCCACCACCACGGCCTTGGTCAGACCGGCATCCCGCACCTCGGCCAAAAAGCCTTCGGATGTGGCGGAGCGGGTGAAATGTTCCACATCCCCCCGCGTGCCGACACGGGCGTTCAGCCATTTGACCACGTCATATTCCGGGGTGCCGGGCGTCTTGCCAAAGAAATTGTGCAAGTAGGCCGGGCGGCAGCGCATGTCGATGATATCCATGATGCCCTCAGCTTGCCGCGGTCTGGCGCTGCACAGCGCGGATGTCGAAAGCGCCGCCGGTCTGGTTGCTGTCGCGCAGGGTGACAGCCTCTTTGCCGATCAGCGGAAAGACCAGTTCGGCGAAACGGATCGCCTCTTCGTGGTGCGGATAGCCCGACAGCACGAACGTATCGACGCCAAGCGCCTGATATTCCCGCAACCGATCGGCCACCTGTTCCGGGTTGCCGACCAATGAGGTTCCCGCCCCGCCGCGCACAAGGCCTACGCCCGCCCAAAGGTTCGGCCCCACAACCAGACGGTCGCGCCGCCCGCCATGCAGCGCGGCCATCCGCGCCTGACCCACGCTGTCCATCTTCGCCTGATTGGCCTGCGCCGCCGCGATATCGGCATCCGACAGGCGGCTGATCAGGCGGTCCGCCTCGGCCCATGCCTCGGCCTCGGTTTCGCGCACGATCACATGCAAGCGTACGCCGAAACGGACGGAGCGCCCATGCTTCGCCGCCCTCGCCCGGACATCGGCGATCTTTTCGCCCACGGCGGCGGGGGGTTCACCCCAAGTCAGATAGGCATCCACATGTTTGGCCGCCAGATCATGCGCGGCGGGCGAGGAGCCCCCGAAATACAGCGGCGGATAGGGGTGCTGCGCGGCTGGGTGGAAGTTGCGCCCGCCCTTGATGCGAAAGTGCTTGCCGTCGAAATCGACCGTCTCGCCCGACAGCAGGCGCTTCCAGATCGTCAGGAATTCATCCGCTGCCTCATAGCGTTCGTCATGGGACAGATAGACCCCTTCGGCTGCCAGTTCCGCCGCATCGCCGCCCGGAACCACGTTCAGCAACAGCCGTCCGTTCAGGGCGGCATCCAGCGTTGCGGCCTGCCGCGCCGATCCTGTCGGCCCGCCCAAGGACGTGCGCAGCGCGACCAGCAGCCTGATGCGCTGCGTCGCCCCCACAAGGCTGGAGGCCACCACCCAAGGGTCAAGGCAGCTTGCCCCGGTCGGGATCAGCAGCCCGTCATACCCCAAGCGTTCCGAGGTCACCGCGATATCACGCAGATAGGCCTGCGTGGGCGCGCGGCCAAAATCTGACGTGCCAAGATAGCGCGTATCGCCCGAGGTGGGCAGGAACCAAAAGATATCGGGGGTGGTCATGGGCGCTCCGGTCTTGGGCGAGGGTGCGCGCGCTGGCGCGAAATACACGATTGATGTGGTCGATATTATTGCCGGGGCCCGGCAGAGGCGATTCCAAATTCCGACGCCGGGACAGGGGTTTCCCTCCCTTTTTCGGCGGTCAGAGAGATTTCTGTTTTCCGGCCCGCCGCTGAACCCTTTGTTTTGCTGAATGTCTATTTAAACAGTAGATAAAAATGGCTGTTTGCACTGCGCCAAATGGAATGGCCATCCCGGCCATCGGCAAGGTAAATATCTACCAACCTAGTCGCGTATTCGGAGTCTGCCATGACCACGCTTTCCATCGTCGGCCTGTCCGGCAACATCACCACCCCGTCCAAGACCAAGACCTTGGTGCAGACGGCACTTGATCTGGCGTCGGATCGTCTGGTGGTCCAGACCAAGATCCTGGAAGTGGCGGATTTCGGCGATGACCTTGGTCGTGCGCGCCGTGTCACCGACCTGTCGCCCGCAGCGCAGGCCAATCTGGAAACGCTCTTGTCTGCCGATGCGCTGATCGTGGCGACCCCGGTTTACAAGGCGTCTTACCCCGGCTTGTTCAAGCACCTCTTTGACCTGATCGACCCCTCGGCCCTGACCCGCAAGCCGGTGCTGATCGCGGCGACGGGGGGCGGTGAAAAGCACGCGCTGGCCGTGGAACACCAACTGCGCCCGCTGTTCGCCTTCTTTGAGGCGCGGGTGCTGTCTACCGCCGTCCATGTCTCGGACCGTGATTTCACCGATGGCGTGCTGACCGGCGAGGCCGCGCTCACCCGACTGCAACGCGCCGTCGAAGAATTCGATGACCTTTTCCCGCAAGCGCGCCGTCTGGCCGCCGCGGCCGAATGACCACCATCTGACCAAAGGATCAGCCAAAATGGCCAAGCAAGACCCGATCAAATTCGCCTATTGGGTGCCCAACGTCTCGGGCGGGTTGGTGATTTCCTCTGTCGAACAGCGCACCAGCTGGACGCCGGAATACAACCGCAAACTGGCGCAGATCGCCGAGACATCGGGCTTTGACTACGCGCTCTCCCAGATCCGCTTTACGGCCGGATACGGGGCGGACAACCAGCATGAATCGTTGTCTTTCACCCATGACCTGCTGGCCCATACCGAGCGGCTGAAAGTGATTGCCGCCGTGCTGCCGGGGCCGTGGAATCCCACGCTCCTGTCCAAGCAGATTGCCACGATCACCCATCTGGTCGGCCCGCGCATCGCCGTGAACATCGTGTCGGGCTGGTTCCGGGGCGAATTCGACGCCATCGGCGAACCTTGGCCCGAACATGACGAGCGCTATCGCCGGTCCGAGGAATTCATCAACGCCATTCGCGGCATCTGGACCGAGGCGGAATACAGCCTTGAGGGCAACTTCTACCGCTTTGCCAATTACTCGCAAAAACCCAAACCCGTGGGTGACCTGCCCGAGATTTTCCAAGGCGGCTCGTCCCGTGCGGCGCGCGACATGGCGGCGCGGGTGTCGGATTGGTATTTCACCAATGGCAACACGCCCGAAGGGTTGAAGGCGCAAGTGGATGACATCCGCGCCAAGGAAGTGGCCTTTGGCCGGACCCGCCCGCGCGCCAAGATCGGCATCAACGCCTTTGGCATCGTCCGCGCGACTGAGACTGAGGCGAAGGCCGAACTGCAAAACGTGCTGGACCATGCCATCCCCGACGCGGTGCGCGGCTTCCACCACGAGGTGCAGAACGCCGGCAACGCGAGCCCGGAAAAAGAGGGCAACTGGGCCAAATCCACCTTGCAGGATCTGGTGCAATATAATGACGGCTTCCGGTCCAACCTCATCGGCACGCCCGAGCAGGTGGCCGAACGCATCCTTGCGCTGAAAGACCACGGCGCGGATCTGATCCTGTTGGGCTTCCTGCACTTTCAGGAAGAGGTCGCGTTCTTTGGCAAACACGTGATCCCGCTGGTGCGCGAACTGGAAGCGGCGCGCGACGCCAAGGCGGTGGCGGCCGAATAAGGCCGCCCCTTTCCCCCCATCCCAAAGGTCTTGTCATGACAAGCGCTCTTCTGCGCCCCCATTCGGCTGCGCATCCGGTCCGCGATTGGACCGACATTCCGACCGTCGATCCACAAGGGGCGGTGCTGTCCAACAAGGCACTGGCGCTGGAGGGCATCAGCGTCAGCTTCGGCGGCATCCGCGCGCTGAGCGACGTCAGCCTTCAGGTCAAACCCGGTGAAATCCGGGCGGTGATCGGACCGAACGGGGCGGGGAAATCGTCGCTGATCAACATCATCAGCGGGCTTTATCGCGCCGATGCGGGCAGTGTCCGCTTTGGCACCGAAACCTTCCGCGCCGTGCCGCCGCAGCGGCTGGCCGCCCTTGGCGTGGCGCGGACCTTCCAAAACCTCGCGCTCTTTCCGGCGCTGACCGTGGCGCAGAACATCGCCTCCGGTCTGGTGTTCCGGCGTGAAGCGGGGCTCTTGCGGCATTTCTTCGCGCTCCCCGGCGCGCGCCGCGAGTCCCAAGCGCAGGCAAGTCAGGTGCACCGCGTGGCAGAGCGGTTGCATCTGACTGAAATTCTGGACCGTCCGGCAGGCACCTTGCCCTACGGTCTGCAAAAGCGGGTGGAACTGGCCCGCGCCTTGGTGGCAGAGCCGCGGCTTTTGCTGCTGGATGAGCCGATGGCCGGCATGACCGCGACCGAAAAGGCCGAAATGGCCGGTTTCGTCCGCGCCGCCCGCGATGACAGTGGCCTGTCGGTGATCCTGATCGAACATGACATCGGTGTGGTCATGGGCCTGTCGGACCATGTCGCCGTGCTGGATCACGGCATCAAGATTGCCGACGGCACCCCCGATCAGGTCCGCCGCGACCCCGAGGTGATCCGCGCCTATCTGGGGGCAGAGGCTGCGTGATGGATTGGTTCACCTTCCTTTTCGCCGTTGAGGTCGCCGTGGGTGGCCTGTTGTCGGGCGTGATGTATGCGCTGGTCGCCATCGGTTTCGTGCTGATCTACAAAACCTCGGGCGTGCTGAACTTTGCCCAAGGGGCGATGGTCCTCTTCGCCGCGCTGACCTTTGTCAGCCTGACGGAAATGGGCGTGCCCTTTGTCGTGGCGCTGGTGGTGACGCTGGCGGCGATGACGCTGTTGGGCATCACCGTCGAACGCACCGTGCTGCGCCCCTTGGCCAACCGATCCCCCATGACGCTGTTCATGGCCACGCTGGGCCTGTCCTACATCCTTGAAGGTCTGGCGCAGCTTTTGTGGGGCACGCAGGTGCATCGGCTTGAGCTTGGCATTTCAAACGCGCCGTTCGAGGTGGGGGGCATCTTCATCTCGACCTTCGATCTGGTCGCGGCGGGAATTGCCGGGGTGATGGTCGCTGTTCTGACCGCCTTCTTCCGCTTTACCCGCACGGGGCTCGCCTTCCGCGCGGTGGCCGATGACCAACTGGCCGCACTGGCCGTGGGGCTGCGGCTTGATCGCATCTGGATCGCGGTCTGGACGGCGGCGGGCGTGGTGGCGCTGGTGGCGGGTCTCTTGTGGGGCGCGCGGCTGGGCGTGCAGTTTTCACTGTCGCTGATCGTGCTGAAGGCGTTGCCGGTGCTGGTGCTGGGCGGGTTTGACTCTGTCCTTGGCGCCATCGTCGCGGGACTGTTGATCGGCATGACCGAAAAACTGGCCGAGGTCTATCTGGGCCCCTTTGTCGGCGGCGGGATCGAGGGCTGGTTTGCCTATGCCGTGGCGTTGGTGGTCCTGCTGGTGCGGCCTTCGGGGCTGTTTGGCCAAAAGCTGGTGGAAAGGTACTGATCCATGACGCTTGCAACCGATCTTCCGCTGTCCGGCCAATCCGACCGTCTGCGCGCCGCCTTGCCGCTGGTCTTGGTCCTTTCGGTCGCCTTTGTTGCGGTCCCGCTTTGGGGCAATGAATACCTGATCGAGGCGATCCTGCTTCCGTTCCTGGCCCTGTCACTGGCGGGGTTGGGGCTGAACCTGCTGACTGGCTATGCAGGGCAGGTGTCGCTGGGGTCTTCGGCCTTCATGGCGGTGGGGGCTTTTGCCGCCTTCAACTTCGACCACCGGATCGAAGGCCTGCCCTTTCCGGTGACGATGCTGCTGGCAGCGCTGTCTGCTGCGGCCATCGGTCTGGTCTTTGGCCTGCCCTCGCTGCGGCTGCGCGGGTTCTATCTGGCGGTGTCCACCCTTGCGGCACAGTTCTTTGTGCAATGGGCGCTGAACAAATTCGGCTGGTTTTCCAACTACAGCGCCTCGGGCGTGATATCGGCCCCCACCATCACCATCGCGGGCATCGCGCTGGATGGGCCTGTGGCGCGCTATCTGTTCGCGCTGGGGACGGTCACGCTGATCGCTTACGGGCTGCACCGCCTTGTGACCGGACCCGAGGGCGTGAACCTGATCGCCGTGCGCGACAATGAAATGGCGGCGCGGGTGATCGGTGTACCGGTGCTGCGGACCAAGCTTCTGGCCTTTGCCCTCTCATCCGCCATCATCGGTATCGCCGGGGTGCTTTGGGCCTTTGCCTATCTGCGCACGGTGGAACCGGCGGGGTTCAATCTGGATCGGTCGTTCCAGATCCTCTTCATCGTCATCATCGGCGGGCTGGCCACCATCCGCGGTGCCTTCCTTGGCGCGGGCTTGATCGTGATCTTCCCGCTGGTCCTGTCGCGCCTGACGGGCCTGTTCCTTGGCAGCGTCATTGATCCCGGCACGATCGAGCTTTTGGAACGTATCGTGCTGGGCACTGTCATCATCCTCTTCCTGATCGCCGAACCCAATGGGCTGTCGGCCATCTTGTCCCGCCTGACCCGCGGCCTGAGCGGTGGTCGCTGGGGCTGATCCGAAATCACTCCTCCTCCTGAAACACACGCACAATACCGGAGACTTCCATGTCCTTTCTGAAACGCATCGCCCCCGCGCTTTTGGCGGCGACCATCCTGACCGGCGGCGTCGCCACCGCACAGGCCGATGAACAGCACTTCCCGCTGCAATCCTACCGCGTCGGCCCCTATGCGGCGGGTGGCACCGGCTTTTTCGGTGGCTTCATCGACTATCTGAACCTGATCAACATCCGCGACGGCGGCGTGAACGGCGTCAAACTGACCTGGTCCGAAGGCGAGACGGAATATGAGGTCGAAAAGGGCGTCGAGGTTTATCAGCGCCTGAAATCCAACCCCGGTATCGCCGCATGGAACCCGCTGTCGGTGGGTATCGCCTATGCGATGATCGATGGCGTCACGGCGGACAAGACGCCGCTGATCACCATCAACCACGGCCGCACCGACACCACCGATGGGCGCGTGTTTCCCTATGTCTTTCCGCTGCTGCTGAACCCCTATTCCGAAACCTCGGGCATCGTGAACTACATCGCGTCCAAGGAAGGCGGGCTTGAGGCGCTGAAGGGCAAGAAGATCGTCGTGCTCTATCACGGCTCGCCCTATGGCAAGGAAACCATCCCGATCTACGAATTGCTGGCCGAAAAGTACGGCTTTGAACTGACCCAGATCGAAGTGCCGCATCCTGGCAACGAACAGGGCGTGCAATGGCTGCAAATCCGCCGTGAACAGCCCGATTACGTGGTGCTGCGCGGCTGGGGCGTGATGAACCCGGTGGCGCTGACCACGGCGCAGCGCAACGGCTTCCCAGCGGACCACATCATCGGCAACGTCTGGTCGAATTCCGAAGAGGATGTCACCCCCGCCGGTGATGCCGCCATCGGTTTCACCGCGATCACCACCCAAGCCTCGGGCAACCAGTATCCGGTGCTGCAAGAGATCATCAAGACGGTCTATGACGCGGGCCAAGGCAACCTGTCGGACCCGTCCCGCATCGGGTCGGTCTACCACAACCTTGGCATCGTGAACGGCATCCTGAACGTCGAAGCCGTCCGCATCGCGCAGGAAAAATTCGGCCATCGCACCCTGACCGGGGATGAGGTGCGCTGGGGCTTCGAACACCTGCAACTCAGCACCGACCGGGTCAAGGAACTGGGCGCGGAAAACCTGTTCCATTCGATCAACGTCACTTGGGACAACCACGAAGGCGAAGGCTACGTGACCTTCCAGCAGTGGGACGGCAAGAAGTGGAACGTCGTCTCTGACTGGATCGCGCCGGATTGGGCCCTGCTGCGCCCGATCATCGAAGCCTCGTCCACGGCCTATGCCAAGGAAAAGGGCATCGCCATCCGCACCGAAGCAGATGTGGATCAGGTTGTCGGCCAATAAGCCCCGCCTGTGATCCCCGCGCGGGCGGTGCCCTCCTCTGCCGCCCGCGCTTTTTCCCCCTGACCCGGAAACCGCCATGCCTGACGTCGTTCTGCAATTCCAAGATGTTGCCGCCAGTTACAACGGGGCCATCGCCGCGCTGCATGGGGTCAGCCTGACGATCCGCAAGGGGGAATTCGTGGCCCTTCTGGGGGCGAATGGAGCAGGCAAGACCACCCTGTTGAAAGCCGCCTCGAACCTGTTGCCTGCCGAACGCGGGCGCATCACGCGGGGGCATATCCTGTTTGACGGGCAGGACGTCACCACCGCCACCCCTGACGCCCATATCCGCAAGGGCTTGGTGCCGGTGCTGGAAGGCCGCCGCCTGTTCAAATCGCTGACCATCGAAGAAAACCTGATCACCGGCGCGGTGGCCCGTGGCTTTGGCCGCGCCCGTGTGACCCAAGGGCTGGATCAGGTCTATGCCCTGTTCCCCCGCCTTGCCGAACGCCGCCGGTCGGTCGCAGGCCTCACCTCGGGCGGCGAGCAGCAGATGGCCGCTATCGGGCGCGGACTGATGGCCGATCCGCAGGTCTTTGTGCTGGACGAGCCGTCGATGGGTCTGGCCCCGCTGGTGGTTGCGGAAATCTTCGACGCCCTGTCGCGGCTGAACCGCGACAGCGGACTGACCCTGCTGGTGGCCGAACAGAACTCGGCCATCGCGCTGAAACATGCCCATCACGCCACGGTCATCGAGAATGGCCGCAGCGTGCTGGATGGCCCGGCGGCGGATCTCGCCGCGCGGGACGACATCAAGGCCAGCTATCTGGGCGGTCCCGCCGCCCCCCTTTCCCCTGTCAGGAGTTGATCCCATGACCGTGCACACCCGCCCCGATCCGAAAGGCGCCCCGGTTCCCCCCGTCGCCCGCCCCAAAGAGGCCGCCCACATCATCAAGACCGAGGCCGAGGCGATCGAGATTGCCACCCGCCTTGCCGCCGACTTCGCCAAGGGCGCGTCCGAGCGGGACCGCAACCGCATCTGGCCGCAGGCAGAGCTTGACGCCTTTTCCCAAAGCGGGCTCTGGGCGATCAACGTGCCCAAGGAATTCGGTGGGCTGGATGCAAGCTGGGTCACGATCAACCGCGTGATTGCGATCATCTCCGAGGCTGACCCCAGCCTTGGGCAGGTGCCGCAGAACCATCTGGGCGTGGTGTCTGCGATCCGCACCGTATCGGACAAGGCGCAACAGGCGCTTTTGTTCGGCGAAGTCCTGAAAGGCACGCGCTTTGGCAACGCATTCTCAGAATTCGGGTCAAAACGCGCCGTCGATTTTGACACGAAGTTCGAAGACAAGGGCGACCATGTCATCGTCAATGGCAAGAAATTCTATGCTTCCGGCGCGCTTTTGGCGCATCTGGTGCCCATCGTCGCCTTGGACGGGGAAGGCCGCGCTTGGTACGCCATCGCCGACCGCGGGGCCGAAGGGCTGAGCGTGATCGACGACTGGTCCAGCTTTGGCCAGCGCACGACCCTATCGGGCACGGTCACGCTGGAAAACGTGAAGGTGCCGAAAACCCATCTGGTCCCCGGTTGGAAAGGCTATGCCGAACCCACCGCCGATGGCGCGATCTTCCAGATCATCCAAGCCGCCGTTGACCTTGGCATCGCCCGCGCGGCGATCAAGGACACCATCGACTTCGTCCGCCACCGCAGCCGCGCTTGGGTGGACAGCGGGTTGGACCATGCCGCGCAGGATCCCTACACCATTCAGGCGGTGGGCGATCTGCACCTGCGCGCCAATGCCGCCGAGGCCGTGCTTGACCTTGCCGGTCTGGCCGTCGATGCCGCGGTCAAGGCCCCGTCGGCGCAAAGCGTGGCTCATGCCCAGATCAAGACCGCCGAGGCAAAGGTGCTGACCACGGAAATCGCCATTCAGGCCACGAACAAGCTGTTCGAACTGGCGGGCACCCGGTCCACCCTTGCCGAACACAACCTTGACCGCCATTGGCGCAATGCCCGGACCCATACGCTGCATGATCCGGTGCGCTGGAAATATGCCATCCTTGGCAACTACTACCTCAACGGCGTGAACCCGCCGCTGCATGCCTGGAGCTGAGGCGCAAGAACAGCCACCGGGGTTGGGCAGGAGTGATCGGCCCCGGCGGTTTGCGGATCGGATGCAAAGACTCCCTGCATCCGATCCGCCTTTTGAATGAAGCA
>CALRPK020000022.1:0-10397 GCA_943370015.1 Paracoccus haematequi | reverse complement strand
GCCGGTCGAAGAGACGATGATGGCGCTGGATATGCTCGTCCAGCAAGGCAAGGTGCGTTATGTCGGCTGTTCGAATTATTCGGGCTGGCATGTGATGAAATCGCTGATGGTGGCCGACCGTGACCACCGCGAGCGGTTCGTGACGCAGCAAATCCACTACACCATCGAAGCGCGCGAGGCCGAATATGAACTGCTGCCGATCAGCGTTGACCAAGGGTTGGGGGTGCTGGTCTGGTCGCCCTTGGCGGCTGGCTTGCTGACGGGCAAGCATCGGCGCGGCAAGCCGACGCCCGAAGGCACGCGCCAGTTTGCAGGCTGGACCGAGCCGCCGATCCGAGATGCGGAACGGCTTTACGATATCATTGAGGCCTTGGTCGAGGTGGGCGAGGCGCGCGGCGTCTCGGCAGCGCAGGTTGCGCTGGCGTGGTTGCTGACGCGGCCCGCTGTCAGTTCTCTGGTCGTGGGCGGGCGCAATGCGGCACAGTTCGAAGACAACTTCGCGGCGGTCGACTTGAAGCTGACCCCAGAGGAATTGACCAAGCTGAATGAGGTCAGCCGTCCGCCGTTGATCTA
This sequence comes from Paracoccus haematequi, assembly GCA_943370015.1. GTDB lineage: Bacteria > Pseudomonadota > Alphaproteobacteria > Rhodobacterales > Rhodobacteraceae > Paragemmobacter > Paragemmobacter haematequi_A. The sequence continues at coordinate 9,824 of CALRPK020000022.1, read as the reverse complement.
TCCCTATTGGCATCAGGGGCAATTCGCGGTCGACCGCTTCTCGCCCGCCGATCACGCGATGCATGATGGCAACCCGCCGCCGAAATGGTGACGAAAAGACCGCGCCTCGTCAGAGGCGCGGTTAAACCGGCCGTTTCAGCGAAACCGCAACGGCCGGATACGTCAGCGATTGGCGATGGCGGTGACGATGGCGGTCATTGCCAGCATCCCCGGATCATCCATGCCGATGGTCTTTTCGCCAAAGATGCGCGCGCGGCCGATGGTTGCGATCTTGCCGCGCAGATCATCCTGCGCTTGGCGCACGGCATGGGCTGCCGCGTCGGCCATTGCATCGGCATCGGTCAGGTTTGCCGTCGCCCGTGCGACGGCATCCAGACTGTCCAGCACGGTCTTGCCGCCCAGTTCTGCCTTGCCGCGCGCCTGCATCGCATCACGCGCACCTGCGACAAGGCCGGGAAGGTCTGCCACCTCAACCGACACCTTGCCGCGCAGCGTCTTGGCCATCGACATCAACCCCGTTGCCATCAGCGTGCCATAGCTTGAGCCGGAGGTTTTGGTGAAGGCTTGGGCACAAGCCAGCAGTGCTTGGCCAAGGTCATCGGGCAGGGTGGGCGACAGTTCTGTGATCGCCCGCATGCCACGGGTCAGGGTCACGCCAAGGTCGCCGTCCCCCAAAGCGCCGTCGGCGGCGTTCAATGCCTCAAACTCACGCTCCATCGCAGCGGTCAGGCGGATGATCGCCTGCCGCAGCGTTTCGACTGTCAGGGTCATTTCACGCTCCAGAACGCGCAGTCGCAGGGGGCGGTCAGGTAGCCTTCAAGCTCAGCGTCCAGCTTGATCAGGGTGAAGGACACGCCGGTCATTTCCATGCTGGTTGCGTAGCGTCCGACAAGCGGCATGACTGTGGTCGCCCCTGCCGCGTCGAGACGGGCCTTGACGGTGCGGTAGAGGATGTAAAGTTCCTCGGGCGGCGTCGCGCCAAGGCTGTTGACAAGGATCGACACGCGGTCGCCCTTGGCCACAGGCAGATCGTCAAACAGGCGGTCCATCATCTCGCCCGCGATGGCATCGGCGGGGCGAAGTTTGTCGCGCCAGACGCCGGGTTCGCCATGGATGCCCATGCCCATTTCCATCTCATCCTCGCCGATGGAGAAGGTGGGTTTCCCGGCCTGCGGGACCGTGCAAGACGACAGCGCCGCGCCGATAGACCGGCAGGCATCTGCGGCCTTTTGGGCGATGCGCGTGACCTCGTCGAGGTCTTTGCCTGCTTCGGCGGCGGCACCTGCGATCTTGAAGGCATAGACCATGCCCGCCACGCCGCGCCGCTTGTCCGCTTCGGCTTTGGGGGCCGAGGCGACGTCATCGGCAAGGATGACGGTGGTGCAGCGGATGTCGTCGAATTCCACCAGATCGCCGGCCATGTCGAAGTTCATGATGTCGCCGCCGTAGTTGCCGTAAAGGCGCAGCACGCCTGCGCCGGTATCGGCGGCGCGCATGGCGTCGGCCATCTGTTCGGCAGACGGCGAGGCAAAGACATCGCCGATGGCGCAGGCATCCAGCAGGCCTGTGCCGACATAGCCGGTAAACACGGGCAGGTGGCCCGATCCGCCACCCGTGACGATGCCGACCTTACCCGTGGCCCCCGGTGTCGCGCGGACGACGACGCGGCCCGTGTCGCCATAAAGGCGGTAGTGTTCGTGATGGGCCGCGGTGAAACCCGCAAGCATCTCATCGACGTAATCAACGGGGTTGTTGAGGATCTTCTTCATCGGCATCCCTTTCGGTTTCAGGCGTGGCGCGGGCGCGCGCGCCATGTGTTCATGATCATGACGAATATCAGCAGGCCGCCCCAGATCAGCTCACGCGCGAAGTTCGACACTTGCAGCATGTTCATGCCGGACGACAGAAATTGCATCGACAGCACGGCCAAGATGACCCCGATCACGCGGCCATAACCGCCATAGGGGTTCACGCCACCAAGGACGGCGATCAGCACGGCGAGCAGCAGGTAACTTGATCCATAGTCGGCCTTGGCCGAATTGGCACGGCTCATGACCACCATCCCCGAGATGGCGGCGAGTGCGCCCGAAAACACGTAGACCTTGATCAGCATGGCGTCGATGTTCACAGCGGCATAGCGTGCCGCCAGTGGATTTGTGCCGAACATCCGCAGTTTGATGCCAAAGCCCGTGCGGGTCAGCACCAGCGACACGCCGATGGCAAGCAGGGCAAAAAGGATCAGGGGCGTGGGAATGCCCATCACGGTGGAATTGCCGATCCATGCGGTGGCTGCGGGAAAGCCCATCATGGCCGACCCGCCGGTCATGGCAATGGCGATGCCGGTGAAGATCAGGCCCGACCCCAGTGTGGCCAGAATCGGCGGCAGGCCAAGCTTGGCGATCAGGATGCCGTTGAACAGCCCCGCCAGCATGCCCACCGCCATCGCGACCGACAGCGCAAGGACCAGCACCGCCCAACCGTCGCCGCTGCCGGTCACACTGGTCAGGATCATCGCTGCGATGATCGCGGTCATGTTCGCGATACCGACCACGGACAGGTCAATCCCGCCGGTCAGCATGGTGATCGTCATGGCCAGTGCAAGGATGGCAAATTCCGGAAACTGAAAGGCCATCGACGTCAGGTTTTGCAGGCTAAGGAACTTGTCAGGCGACAAAAGCGCCATGGCAACGAACACGCCAATTGCGATGACGGCAAGGCGTCCTTCGGTGGTTGAAAGGGTGCGCTGAAGGGCTGACATGGGAACCTCTTTCATGCGGCGCGGGCTGCGGCGCGTTTGGCCTGCCATGCGGGAAGGCCGGTGCCGAGCAGGATCAGGCAGCCGATGGTGACGGATTGCCACGTCGACGGAATGCCAAGGACGATCAGGCTGTTCCTGACCAGCACGATCAGCGCGACCCCAAGGATGGTGCCGGTCAGGGTTCCATGCCCTCCGGCCAGACGCGCGCCGCCAATGACGACGGCGGCGATCACTGAAAGCTCTAGCCCGACCAGATCAAACGGGTTCGCAACGCGGGCCATGCTGGCATGAATGACCCCGGCAAGACCGGCGAGCGCGCCGACATAGATATAGACGAAGAACTGCACCTGACGGACGTTGATGCCGATCCGGCGGGCACTTTCCGCAGACCCGCCAATCGCGAAAATCTGACGGCCAAGCATGGTGCGGTGCAAGATCGCCCATGTCAGGACGACGACAAGCACCGTCACGACGAACGCCCCGTGCAGCGAATAGAAAGACCCATCGGCGTTTTCCCCGCGCAACAGCATCATGCGCCCAAAATCGCGCATGCCGGAGGGCAGGGTGGTTATCTGCTTTTGGCCGATGAAGGTCAGCATGGTGCCGCGGAAAATCGACATGGCGCCAAGCGTGACGATCAGCGTGGGCAGGCCGAAGAAGGCGATCAACACGCCGTTGAAGGCCCCAAGGCACGCCCCCACACCCATGCCAAAGGCCAGCGCCGCCCACCACGGCATCCAAGGTGCCACTGCGTTCAGGATCATGGCCGTGACATACATCGTGAAGGCGGCGACAGCGGTGAAGGACACGTCGATCCCACCGGAAATCAACACGATCAAAGCCGCCACGGCGAAAATGCCTAGCACGATTCCGCCGCGCAAAAGATCGGTCAAGGTCGAGAGCGACAGGAAACCCGGATCCGAAACGGCAGCGGCCACGCAAAAGCCAAGGATGACCAGCGCGACGAGGGTTTCGTTGCGGGACCAGTCAATCTTCATGATGCAAGCCTATGCGCGAGTTCGGTTTCGGTAACAGCGCGGGCATCGAATTCTTCGGTAATCCGGCCTGATTTCATCACAAGCACGCGGTGGCAGGTGGCCAGAACCTCTGGCAGATCGTCCGAGATCAGGATGACACCAAGGCCCTGCGCCGCAAGGTCGGCGATAATGCCGTGAATTTCGGATTTCGAGCCGACATCGACGCCCACACTGGGACCGTTCAGCACAAGGACACGCGGCGAACGGGCCATCCAACGGGCCAGCACAACGCGCTGTTGGTTGCCACCCGACAGCGACCGGACAGGATCATCGGGATTCGCGGTCTTGACCGAAAGGCGTTTCAGCCAATCTCGCGCCTCGCCCAAAAGGGCGGGCATGTCCAGCACGCCTGCCGCGTTGCCATGGGCATCAAGCCTGCCGATGGCGATGTTCTGCACAATGCTTTGGGTCAGGAAAAGACCCTCGGTCAAGCGGTCTTCGGGCACGTAGCCGATCCCCGCCTCAGCCGCCGCAAGCGGATTGCCGGTGGGGATGCGCTTGCCGTTCAAGGTGATCGTGCCCCGGTCCGGCGCAACCAGACCGAACAGCGCCTTTGCCAATGCGGTGCGGCCTGAACCAAGCAGGCCGGAAATGCCCAACACCTCACCCGCATGAAGGGTAAAGGAGATATCGGTGCAGGCACCGTCCTTGTTCAGGTTTTCAACCGTCATCAGGACGGGCGCATTGGCGGGCAGGGGCGCTGGTGGCGTTGCCGCCACATCGCGGCCGGTCATGTGGCGGGTCAATGACGCCGCATCGAATTCTGTCGCGGGGCCTTCGGCCACCTTTTGCCCGTTCCGCAACACCACGACATGTTCGCAGACCTCAAGCACCTCGGCCAATTTGTGACTGACGAAGAGCACGGCGACACCATCGGCCTTCAGCCTGCGGATGATGCCCAAAAGCACGCGAACCTCGCGTTCCGTCAGCGCGGTCGTAGGTTCGTCCATGATGATAAGCCGCGCTTCGGTGGCAAGGGCGCGGCAAATGGCGACGAGTTGTTTGTGCGCGACCGAAAGGGTTTCGACAGCCACATCCAGCGGGATGTCCACGCCGATCCGTTGCAGCGTGTGGGTGGCAAGCTCGCGGATACGGGCGCGGCGGTAAAGCCGCGCACCTGCGCCGATCTCAGCCGAGAAGGCGATGTTTTCGGCGACGCTCAGGTTGGGGAAAAGCGAGAAGTCCTGAAAGATCACCTTGATCCCAGCCGCAGCCGAAATCCGCGGGTTCAGCGCACCTTGGGTCTGGCCGGAAAAGCTGATCTTGCCCCGGTCAGGCTGTTCGACGCCTGCGAGGATCTTGATGAGTGTCGATTTGCCCGAGCCGTTTTCCCCGGCAAGACAAACAGCCTCGCCCGCCGCGATGGAAAGGCTGACGCTGTCAAGCGCCGTGATGCCGGAATAGGTTTTCGTCACACCGTCAAGCGTGACCAATGCGTCTGGCATGATAGTCCTTGATCGGTCGGCGACCGGTTGGGCAGGCAAAAAAGGGGGCGGCACTGGGCCGCCCCCGCTGGAATGGGATCAGAACGGGTAGTCGGCCATGTTGGCCTTGTTCACGTTGACCCAAGCCTGACCGTAGATGACCTTTCCGTCGAGCTTGATCTTGTTGTAGCCGTCAAGACCAAGGTCCATGCCGTCGGTGACGGCTTCGCCATTCATGACCATCGTTGCCAGCTTGTTCATCGCATAGCCCGCAACCGACGGGTCCCAGAAGCCGATGCCGTCGACAGCGCCGGTATCAAGATACTGACCCGCGATTGACGGCAGCGAGGTTCCGAAGACGCAGGTCTTGTCGCCGATACCCTTTTCTTCGACCGCAAGGCCAATGCCTGCCACGTCGGTCGAGGCCGAGCCTTGCAGACCCTTGACGTTCGGGAACGCGCGCAGGACTTCCTGTGCCTTTTCATAGGCTTTCTGCTGGTCGTCGAAGGTCTCGTTCTTGTCGCCAACCAGAACCATGTTCGGGTATTTCTCTTTCTGGTAGGCAATCGCGCCGTCGACCCACTGGTTGTGTGTCTGGCTGGTCAGCGAGCCGACGAAGACGGCGTATTCGCCTTCACCGCCCATGCACTGTGCCATCTGCTCCATCAGGTTGGCACCGAAGTCTTCGTTCACGAAGGCCTCGATGTCGTAGTTGGTGTTCTGCTGGCTGGCCGCTTCATGGGTGATGACGGTGATGCCCGCATCCATCGCGCGCTTCAGCACCGGCTCCAGCGCTTCGGGTGACATCGGGACGACGGCCAGCGCATTGACGCCCTGTGCGATCATGTCTTCGATCAGCGCCGCCTGCTGCTGCGGGTCTGCCTGGGCCGGACCGACCTGGAAGGCATCCGTACCGGTGTCGGCGGCGTATTGCTTGACACCCTCTTCCATCCGGTTGAACCACTGGATGCCCGCGATCTTGACGACCGTGGCAATTTTCTTGGCATCCTGTGCCGCTGCGGGCAGCGCGAAAACCGATGCCGACGTCGCCAGAAGAGCAATCAACTTTACAGATTTCATCTTAACTTCCTCCCGTTGGTGCCCCGTTTTTGGGGCATTTCTTTTCTTTCTGACAGATTAAGCGGTCTTGCAGTCATTTCCAGTTTTTTCTTGGCGAAGGGCCAAAAAAATACTTGAAAAACAGATATTTACAAAATTTTCCGCAAACCAAGCGCACGCCTTGGCCCAAGGGCCGGAGCGGTCGCAGCGCAGGGGTGATCGGGGGTCAGATGCGGGCGGCGGCGGTCCTTTCGGTTCGATCAACACAAAGCGACAAGAACAGGTCCGGGGCCGCGTGATGGGGCAGGTGGCCCGCATCGCGGATCAGATGGATCGCGGCGGCGGCGGGAAGCTGTGCAATGTCACGCCAATCAAGGATGCGGTCTGAGGTGCCAAAAATCACGCGGGTGTCGCACCGCAGGCTGGCAAGCTCGGCCGTGATGTCGATCTGCTGAAAGCCGTTTGACACCGTTGCGGCGGCAAGGGCGGAGTGGCCCACACGCTGCGCCTTGAGGCGGGCAAGTTCCTGCACAAGGACGGTCTGCGACAGCGGGCCAGCGTCGAGCAGCGATAGCGCGCGGGCCAAAGCCTGCGGGGTTTCTGCGGCAAGCATGCCTTCGGTGAAATCCGGGTTCAGGCGCGGTCCAAGACCTGCGGGGGCAGACAGGATCAGTCGGTCGATGCGCTGGGACAGGCCAGCGGCGAGTTTGACGGCCAACGCCGCGCCAAGCGAATGGCCAATCAGGCGCAAGGGGCCGTGCGGGGCTGTTTCGGTGATGGCGCGCGCCAACCGCTGCACCGCATCGGCCAGATCATCGGCCGGGGCGCTGTCACCGTGTCCGGGCAAATCGGCGACGAGGACGGTATGGCCTGCGGCGGCGATGCGGCGGGGCAGGTCGCGCCAGCCGCGATGATCGTCGAACAGGCCGTGCAGCAGGATGACCGTGGGTCCACTGCCACCGCCCGAGCGGTGCAGGGCCACGCCATGCAGGCCGTTGCCGCCCGATGCGCCTGCAACATCCTGCGCGGTGATGCGGCCACGCCGTCCGGTGCCTGACACAAGCGCAAGGTCCGCGCCACTGCGGCGGGCCGCAGCGCGGGCTGCGGGGCTGGCGGCAATGCGCGGGGCGGCGGAGTCGGGTACGTGCGCTGCCGGGGCAGGTGCCAAATGGGTGGCTGCGACAATGACAGGCGGTGCGGCATCGGCCTCGCCCTCAGCCTCGACCACTGCGATGGGATGGTCGAGCGCGACCGTATCGCCAGACCCAACCAACTGTTCCAGCAGCGTCCCATCGGTCAGCGCTGGAACCTCGACCACCGTCTTGTCGGTTTCGACTTCCAAAAGCACATCGCCGCGTTTGAACGGAGTGCCGGGCGCGACGAGCCATTCGGTGACCCGCGCCTCTTCCATTGTTTCGCCCAAGCGGGGCAGGCGGAGGGTTACGCGGCCCATTCCGGGGCCTTTCGCGTCACAAGCCACAGGGCGCTGTCATGGATCAGCGCCTCGGACGGGATTGACCCCCGTTCAAGCGCGGGTGAGACGGGGATCGGAATATCCTCACCGCCAAGACGAAGGATCGGTTCTTCAAGCCAGTCAAAGCAGGTTTCGGTCAGGCGGGCAGAGATTTCCGATGCGACCGAACCCGTAACCACGGCTTCGGTAACGACCATCGCACGGCCTGTGCGTTTCACGGCCTCGATCAGCGGCGCCTCGTCCATGGGGTTGAGGCAGCGCAGATCGATCACCTCGGCCTCGACGCCAGAGGCTGCGAGGCGTTCAGCAGCGGCAAGGCTTTCGTGCAGCATCCGGCTGTAGGACAGGATGACAAGGTCGCGCCCCTTTCGGCGGGTGACGGGCTTGCCCCAAGCGCCATCGGGGGTTTCGGTGTCAAGTGCGCCCTTCATCGTGTAAAGTCCCTTGTGTTCGATGAACACCACAGGGTCGGGCTGGGTCAGGGCTTGGCGCAAAAGGTGATAGGCGTCGTTGACCGTGGCGGGCATGACAAGGCGCAGTCCGGGTGTGTGCATCACCCATGCCTCAAGGCTTTGGGAATGTTGCGCGGCGGCGGATCGTCCGGTGCCGCCCTGTGTCCGCAGCACCATCGGCACGCCAATCTGGCCGCCGAACATGTAGCGGCTTTTGGCGGCTTGATTGGCAAGCTGGTCCATCGTCATGCCGATGAAATCGACATACATCAGTTCCGCGACAGGGCGCAGACCCGTCATCGCCGCCCCGACCGCCGCGCCGACAATGGCGGGTTCAGAGATCGGCGCATCAATCACGCGCTCTGCCCCGAAGATGTCGATCAGCCCCTTGGTGACGCCATAAGCGCCGCCGTAAAGCCCGACTTCCTCGCCGATCAGGATCACCGTGGGATCGGCCTGCATCGCGTCAAGCAGGGCTTGGCGGATCGCGTCACGGTAGGTGGATGGCGTGGCGGTCATGCGCGGGCTCCCTCGCCAAGGATGGCGGCAAGTCGGTCGGCCTGCGGGCGTGGCGCGGGTGTGTCGGGGGCGTAGACATCTTGGAACATGGTCGACAGCGCAGGGGGCTGGGCTGAAATCGCGTGCGACAGGGCCGCATCCATTTCTGTGACAGCCTCGGCGTCGATGCGGGCAAGGTCGTCATCCGTGGCAAGGCCATCGGCAGCGATGCGGATGCGGGCATTTGACAGCGGGTCGCGGGCGCGGCCTTGGGCTTCTTCGTCCGCGCTGCGGTAGGGGGATTTGTCCATGCGCGCATGGCCGTAGAAGCGGTAGGCGTCAATCTCAAGGTAGCCGGGCTTGCCCTCACGCGCAGCGGCGACAAGGGCGCGGGCGGCGTCATGCACGGCTTCCACATCGGCCCCATCGGCGCGGGCGGTGTTCAAGCCAAAGGCCGCGGCGCGGGCGGGAAAGTCGCGGTTGCCAGCCGAACGGTCAACGCGCGTGCCCATGCCATACTGGTTGTTGATGCAGCAAAAGATGACGGGGAGATGCCAAAGCGCGGCCATGTTCATGGATTCATACAAGATGCCTTGCGACATCGCCCCGTCGCCAAAGAAGGCGACAGAGATTTGGCCCGAACGCCCGTTGCGATAGGTGATGCCCGCGCCGACGATGTGGGGAATCCCACCGCCGACGATCGCATTGGCCCCAAGATGGCCAAGCGCGCGATCAGCGATGTGCATGGACCCGCCCTTGCCACGGCAATAGCCGTCTTCCTTGCCCGCGATTTCGGCCATCATGCGTTTCGGGTCTGCCCCGCGCCCCAAAAAGACACCATGGCCCCGGTGATGGGTGGTGAAGGTGTCGCCCGCCTGCATGGCATCGGTCATGCCAACGACGGCCTCTTCGCCAATCGAAAGGTGCAGCATGGAACCCGCGCTTTCCCCTTTCAGGAAAAGCTCACCCACCCGTTCCTCAAAGGATCGGATGCGCCGCATCATGCGGTAGCGGCCCAAGGCGGCGGTGTTGCTGGACGGGTGGTGGGCGTTCATTCAAGGGCTCGCAGGGGTTCTAGGCTGTGATAGGCGGCGCGGTAGCGGGCGTAGATCGGGGCATAGG